>CAWVUN010000297.1:0-3356 GCA_963932495.1 uncultured bacterium | reverse complement strand
CAACGGCAATCGTCGTTTTCTCGATACCGCATTGTTTTAAAAACTCTAAATGTCTTTGTAATAATGTTTTTTCGCTGAATTTGAGGAGGCATTTGGGTAGATCCCCCTTGCCTCCCAAACGTCTACCCACTCCAGCCGCAAGAATAATTGCTCGCATTATGATGGCGTTCCTTTTTTACCAAGAAAAACATTTTTAAATCCAAAATAGGCAATTGAATCTTTCATATTTGAAACGAATCGGGGAAACCATCCGATAGATTGGTCAGTAACATACTCTAGAGTAAGAGCAATGCGTTCTTCTCCTTCGCCTAATGGGGTAATACGGTGGTAAAGGTTATCTCCGTTAAAGAACACTAAGGTTTCAGGATCGAGCGAAACAGAATGTCTTGTCGTTTCTTTTTCTGGGTTTTTTCGGAAAAGATCGTACTCTAGTTTACAACTAGAGTTGTCGATAATTCCTATCAAAACCGTATAGCGCCTGCCTTTATAATATGAAGTGTCGTAGTGAAAAGCAATATGATCGCCTGGTTCGGTATAGCAGTATAAGGCAAAGGCGTGTGGGTCCTCTGGCGGGCAGTCTTGCAAATCTCCGCCAACGAGGTTGTTTAAAAAATTGAAGAATTCCGGCGTCTCGTAAATTTCTTTAATCGTGGGAGAATGTTCTTCTAGCGTATATCGACTGACACTTCCGCCTTTTTTATGCTTGGGTATAAAATTACGATTTATTTTAGGCCGTAGTTTAAAAAATTCTTCGCAGATACGTTCCACAATCGTTTGTGGAATGAAATTTTTTATCGCAATAAATTCGTCTTGGGAAACAAATTCTTGGCGAATTGTATCAACAGGCAGGGCGGCAATGGCCTTAGCCAAGTCGGACCGAACGGGCATGAAAAATTACTTTACTTCCTTTGAATATTGACGACTAACCCAACCGGTTTTTCCGGTGGCGTAAGCTATATAGTACCAGTTCGAATTTTCTCCGATTAGCCTTATCACTGCGCCTTTTTTAATTTTGCCGATCACACGAGAGTCGTTTGAAGGTTTGTCTCGTATGTTTAAAGGAGTTATTTTCGTCATTATCTTTACATACCGAACTTTTGAAGCTAAACTTTCCTCCATCATTGGATCGCTGTTTTCTACCATCAGCTCCGATTCTGGAATATCCATAGCCATTCGCTCCGAGCTCATATCCATGTCAGTCATTTGGGAGTCCATCATGCTAGGATCGTCCAATTTGCTCTCTGAAATTGTTGAATCTATCATAGCCGAATCGCCAGATTTCATTTCTGGCATTTTAGATTCTGCAATATCGGGACTAGCCATGAGTTTTTCTTCCATCAAAGGAGCCACTTCTTCAAATTGCGTTTTCGGAGGGTTAACTTTGGCTGAAATTGGGGGCAAATATTCCTCGGGGGCTTTTTTGGCAATTTCTGCATTGGGTTTTAATAGCTGTAACATGCCCTTGGCTTTTTCGGCAAAAACGCTTTTTGGATAGGCTGTAATGAATGATTCATAAGCTTCCACAGTATTTAGCTTTTGGGTTTCTTCAAGAATTTTTTCCTGTACGTCTTCGATTTCTCGCAGTACTTTTTCCTGTTTATCTGTGTTAACTAGGGGCAGTATTTTTTTTAAATCGGTAACGGCTTTTGCGTAGTTTCTATTTTCTCTTTCCAAAGTGACACGAAACCTAAAAGTTCTATTGAGATTGGTTTTTATACGATCGTTACTTGGTTTGATTTCTAGGGCGGATTCAAAAGTTTGAATGGAATAATCTAATTGATCATTGGAATAATAAGCCATTCCTAAATTATTTAAGGCTTCAAAAGATTGTGGTCGCTCAGCTAAGAATTTTTCCCATAGCTGAATCGCAGATTGTAGTTGTCCCTTATATTGCAGATTAAGAGCTTGAGAGAATAATTCTTTATCTGAAAATAGAATTTTATCGGGGGGTTCTTCAAAGTATGGACTTCCAGAAAAAGTTCCTCTATATTTACTTTGCATCGAAGCGCAAGCCATAAAGGTCAGAACAAGGACAGCTACCATAATAGATTTAAGCGATTTCATCTAAATTAACCCATAAGAATTTTAATTTTAAATAGTAGTTGTAGTAAGAATACTCTTTTTTTTTCAAAGGTCAATAACCTCTTGACTTGAAAGATTTTTGGAGTAATTATTGTTAATCGGCTAGGGGAGTTTTGTTACTGAGAGTCCACGGGGACAACCCTTTGAACCTGATCTGGGTAATTCCAGCGAAGGGAAGCGAATTATAACCGCGTTCCTTCTAAACTCTAGTGGAATTGCGGTTTTTTTTTTGCCTTTTTAGGATAGATCTTTGGTTCTTAATATAAATGGGGAAGATCGCGAAATAAACGCGAGTAGTAACCTGGGAGAATTGATGCAGGAACTGGAAATCAACGCCCCGCATTTTGCAGTGGCTTTAAATTTTCAAGTTGTTCCAAAATCTCAGCACGAATCTACTCCTATTAAAAATGGCGATAAAATCGAAATTGTTCATGCTGTTGGCGGTGGAATCTGAAACCCAGGAATTTGCAAATTTGAGGAGACCTCTAAAAACGGTTTTTGGCTATGAGAGGACCTTATAAAATAAGGGCTTGCGAGTTGCCGCAAGTAAAATATTGAATTATTAGAGACGCCCTTTAATTATATTTTGTAAATACCAACCAATTAAAACAAAAAATTATGAGCGACGAAAAAAAAACAGAATTTAAAGATCTGGTTATTGCTGACAAAAGATTTCAATCCCGTTTGATCATTGGAACCGGAAAATATGCGGATTTTGAAACCATGCAAAAAGCCCATGATTTATCGGGAGCTGAAATGGTTACGGTGGCCGTTCGTAGAATTGAGTTAGATAGAACTAAAGAAAATTCTATTCTCAACTTTATCGATACGAATAAATACACGCTTCTTCCAAATACTGCTGGTTGTTATTCAGTTAAAGAAACCGTAATGACATGCCAGCTCGCAAGAGAA
Source organism: uncultured bacterium (assembly GCA_963932495.1). Taxonomy (GTDB): domain Bacteria; phylum Nitrospinota; class Nitrospinia; order Nitrospinales; family JAJDAT01; genus JAJDAT01. The sequence continues at coordinate 362 of CAWVUN010000297.1, read as the reverse complement.
GCGGGGTTGGGGAATTTTGTTAAAGTAGAGGTCATCGGCGATGAAAAAACACTTTTCCCAGACAATGAAGCGACTTTGGAGGCTTCTAGATTATTAGTCAAAGATGGTTTTCACGTACTGCCTTATTGTATTGACGATGTGGTTCTTTGTAAAAAATTGGAAGACGCAGGTTGCTCTGCAGTTATGCCTTTGGCGGCTCCTATTGGCTCCGGTTTGGGTATTAGAAACCCTTTTAATATTAAATTAATCCAAGAAGCGGTTAGTGTTCCAGTTATTATCGACGCAGGTGTTGGCACGGCTTCAGATGCAGCTCGATGTATGGAGTTGGGCGTCGATGAATTTTGATGAATACAGCTATTGCG
>CAWVUN010000296.1:0-3360 GCA_963932495.1 uncultured bacterium | reverse complement strand
GAAAACGTTATATCTTTTTTTTGGGATCGTGTCTTTTCTCGCCCTTATTAGTTGTTCGGGCTCAAAGGAACCAAGAAAGCTCCCTAAGTTATTTTACCCAGTCGCAATTTTAGATACTGGTAAAGAACCATCTTATTTAGTTACCGAAGATTTTGACGGAGATGGACACTTAGATTTAATTTCCACAAATAGCGGTGATGATACGCTTTCTTATTTTAAAGGAAAAGGCGACGGGACTTTTAGCGACCAGATAATAATGAAGACTGGTGATAATCCAATTTGCGTTGCTCATGGTGACTTTAATGGAGATAAACTCCCAGATTTAGCGGTTTTGAATTATGGCGATCAAAATATTCATATTTATCTAAACTCTGGCGGGGGGAGCTTTAAAAATACGGGTAAATTTTTGAGCCCAGGTAAAATACCTATAAACTTGATTTCCTCGGATATAAATAACGACGGCTTTGCAGATCTTGTTGTTACTATGCGTTACCATAAAATAGTCGTTATATTGGGTTTAGGGAGAGGGTACTTTGCAGAACCTAAATCATATCCAGTAAAAGGACAACCAACAGGATTGGTGACGGCAGATTATAATAACGATGGTTTTCCTGATATTGCCGCAGCACTGGCAGGCTCAGGAAACGTTGGAGTTCAAATTTATTGGGGAAAAGGAAATAATCGATTTGAAGGATCTCAGGTTTTTCGAGGTGGAGGTCAGCCGTTAGCTGTTGCCAATATAGATGCGAATTCTGATGGATTGATTGATCTTGTCACTGCTAGTAATTCCACACATGTTATAGCTGTTTTTGAAAACCAAGGAGACGAAACGTTTAAAAGATTAAAACAGTTTGCATCTGGAGAATTCCCAAAGTTTATTGTTGCCGCTGATTTTTCGGGAGACGGTATCGACGATATTGCCGTTTCAAACTCGACATTTGATACTATTTCTATGGTATTGGGGCGAGGAGACAGCAGTTTTACTTATCCCCCAATTTATCATCCTGTAAGTGAATACCCGCAAGGAATAGCCATTGGCGATTTTAATAACGATGGCATGTTAGATCTTGCAACTTCTTGCCGTGATAAAATGGTTGTTGACGTTATGTTACGAAGAAATATGCAATACCCATCTGTCTCAGTTTCAAGCAAAACTTAGCAGTTATCTCTTTTCTATAATGGTGGTTTCTCCTCGAAGTATTAATCTCTTATTTTCTTTAAGGGAATAATGAAAGAATCTCTTACCCAGCCTATTGATCCCGAATCAAAAATACCGCTTGAGTACGCACTGTTTGCAATAGTATTTCTTTTCTTTTTTTTTATTCTTACCCCATTGGGATTGTTTAATGATTGGATCTATCCTCTAGTTCATAAAGGATATTATTCAGTTACTGTGATTGATCAAGGAGACGATACTGGGTATTACGCGTTTTTGAGGTCGGCGTTTTTTGACGGAGATTTTGATTTTTTTAACGAAAGAAACTATGCCCACGCCCATAAAATAATGCCGACTGGCTACGCGTTTAATAATTGGCAGATAGGCCAAGCTATTTTATATTTTCCATTTTTTTTGGTTGGACATGCTGCTGCGAAAGTTTTGAACGGAGCGGGAATTTCCGTTTCTCTGGACGGTTATAGTTTTCCCTATTACATGTCCACAGCTTTGGCTGCTCACGCCTATATGTTTGCGGGATTGCTAATTTTATCTAATATATTACAACGGCATTATTCGAAAACCGTAGCTTTTATTTCAACGTTGGGGATTTGGTTAGGTTCTTCGTTGATTTACTACACTTTTATCCGTCAGAGGATGGCGCACGTCCCAGAATTTTTTGGATCGATAGTTTTTTTAGCTATTTGGTTAAGAGATAGAAGTTCGAAATTTGGCCATTCTCCAATTTTAGCAGGACTCATAATTGCATTTTTATCCACAATCCGATTAATTAATATAGCTTTTGTTTTTATATATTTATTTGATTGGGGAGTAGCGGTCTATAAAAGCAAGCGTACCAAAAACGAAAAGTCAGAAGCGTTCAATTTTTTTCTAAAGTTTTCAGGGATTTTTTTAGTTGCTTTTTTGCCACAACTTTTCATTTGGGAGAAGATAAATGGAGTTCCATTTCCTAAGCATATCACAGGAATGGCTAGCGATTCTTTTGGAGAATTCAATTTCCAGTTATATTTTAATAGGTTTATCAATATATTTGTGGGGGCTGATTGGGGGCTTATTTATTCTTCTCCGATAGTTTTTTTGGGTATTTATGGTTTGTTTTTCTTAAAAAGCCCAATTTGGGATTCAAGGTTTGGAATTGGGGTTTTCTTGATCGCTCTTTTGGGTATTAGTTTAGTTTTCCCTGCTCCGGACGCTTATGGCGAGCGTTACCTTTTTCCTGTTTTTACAGTATTGGCGTTTGGTGTGGCTAATGTTCTCTCTACATGTTGGTCGTCAAAGTTTCTACGCTCATGTTGTATTATTTTTATTTCGCTATGTGTTGTAACTCAGTATTTATTGGTAGTTCAATACAAGACATCCCTAAAGTATGACAATCCAAAGTTTTCTTTAATCGCTCTAAGTGAAATCCCCTCGTTAATTTTTCAGCGAACAGGAGAACTATTAAGATCGACTAACTTTGTAAAACTGTTGATGTTAAAGAATGGCTCACTATATGAGAACAGTCTCGACTTTATTTTTATGGTCGGATTTCCATTGATGCAGGTTATTTTGCTTTGGATGATTATCCGAATTTTTCTATATATTAAAAAACTGCCCATTGGTAAGATTAAAACAAAGCAATTGGTTGAAACGAGTATTTTAGGAATAGTGTCTTTACTCGTCTTAATTCAAATATTGACTCCCTCAAAATCTCAGGACGAAATAAAACAGCGAATGAAGTACTCCTCTCTTATGGAAAAAGGAGACTTCGCCGCCAAAGGAGGTAATAAAGAATTGTCTCTCAGTGCTTTCACTGAAGCTCAAAAACTGTATCCCAATCAATTGCGTCCTTATTATAAAAAAGGTAGAGTGTTGGTTGCATTTGGGCAATTAGATAAAGCAGAAGAGAACTTTCGAAATGTTTTGAAAGAGGATCCAAACCACCCAGGGACATTATATTATTTAGGCAATATAATGTTAGATAAAGGCAATTTTTCTAAAGCAGAAGATCTTGCTTTAAAAGCTATTCGAATTTATCCAGAAAATTCTTTGTTCTTTGATTTCTTAGGAAGAGTTTATTTTAAATCTAACAGATTTGATCTTGCCGAAACTAACTTTAAAAATGCGATTTCTTTAAAGTTTAATTCTTGGGAAGCTCATGGAAATTTGGGAATCCTCTATTATTTCGCAAAAGAATTAAAACTGGC
>CAWVUN010000295.1:0-3377 GCA_963932495.1 uncultured bacterium | reverse complement strand
TTTTTAAAAATTCGAAAAAGAAGAAACTTACATAATCGGAAGGATCTATTTCTGGAGTTTCCCCTTTAAGAGCTGAGAATAAAAACTCATCCTTGATCGCTATAAGGTTAGACTTCTCTTTATCCAAAGATGGAGAATCAGTATATGAGCTTTCTAGAAGCACACCGCCTTCTAACATCTGAGTTTCCTCACCCATTGAAAAAGCCCGTGAAGATAATTCTACCGCTTTTTCTATATCGCCTTGAGACCTTATAAAATCCGCAAAGTAATACTGAGCCTCGCCATAATACGGATCTAATTCGACAGTTTTTTGATATTCGCTAATGGCTAGATCAAATTTTCCTAAGCGTTGGAAAATCCGAGCTAACTGATAATGGGCTTTAGCATAATTCGGATTAATTTGATTAACTTGCATATAGCAGTCAACAGCGTTATCAAAATCTTTTAATTTTTCTAGCTCTAAACCTAAATTAAAATACGCTTCAAAAAAATCAGGATTTATTTCGATAGATTTACGATATAATTTCATCGCTTCATCTGCTTGTCCAAGGTCCGAAGTAACATTCGCTAAGTTATAAGAGGCTTGATCTAAATTTGGATTCGCCTCAATTGCCTTACGAAAACAAGTAGATGCTTCCTCCACACGCCTCATCTCCAACAAAACGTTTCCAAAGTCGTTTAAAGCTCGATCATTCTCTGGCGACGCTTCTAGTATTTTTTTGTAAACATACTCAGCATCCCCAAATAGCCCTTCTTTGTAAAAATGAAACGCTAAATAACTTGGGTCCTGATTTGATTCAATCGCATGTCGATAGGCTTCAACCGCAATGGAGCGCTGCTTACTTGATTGTCTATCTGAATTTTCATTTGCCCCAGAATGCGACGATTTAAGAGCCAGGGCATTTTGAAAAAAGTTCAAGGCCTCTTCAAATTTTTTTTGGGCTTTTAAAGACAATCCAAAATTATAAAAAAAATAAGCATTCTGGGGATCATTTTGAATTGCTTTAAAAAATTTTAAAGCGGCCACTTCAAAATCATTAGAACAATAGTCCATTATTCCAGAAAAATGAAGAGCGTGAGAATTGTCTGGATAAGCGTTAAGGAGACTCTCGGAATCTTCACGAGCACAATTTAAATCCCCTTCTCTAAAACGGCTTACAGCTTGACGGAGATATTTTTTTAGATCCAAATCTACGTTGGACATTTGGTTTTATTTTCCCTTATTCTTGTTTTGACTTTCCAGATAACTTCTCAAGATTCTCTTGTATAGAAGCCGACCTATTCGGAGTAGGATCTATGATTGGCCAAATAAGTATGCAGAGAATAAAACCAATAACTACAATACCAATCACAAAACCCACCCAATCAAAAAATGAAAATTTTTCTTCACTCATTTATTTTCCAACCTTCGCTATGACTCAAAACGCGGAAACCACCTAGGCACATTTTGCCTATATTTTATATACGATTCTCCAAAACGCGACGCCAATTCTCTCTCTTCAAAAAGAGGGATATAAACGATATTTGCGGCCATGAAAAATACGCTCCAACCCAAAAGCCAATTAGCTTGAAATAAAACAGATTCACCAAGCAAAACGAAAAAAACTCCAACCATCATTGGATTTCTAACATAACGATACAAGCCTTGGGTTACAATTTTTTTTGTAGGAAAAAACGGAGCAGGAGTGCCTTCTCCACAGCTAGCAAACAAAGATACGGAGCGATAAATGACGGGAACTCCTATTCCAAACATAACCCCACCGATTACCAATGAAGTCGTCGAAAAAGAAAAAATTCCTTTTTCCATCCAAACTAAACCAACGGGTATAGTTCCCATAGCGTTAAAAGGAAAAATAAAAAAAACGAGGATTAATTCTTTACTAACCTGAAGTTTAATGCGGGTCCCCTAATATAAGAAAACTAAAACCGAATCGCTGTGACGCTATATTTTACCGCTTGACCGTACTCGTAATATTTATTTTCACATGAGCACCTAGAGATCAAACTATAGAAAAAAATTAGAGAACAAAAAAATTACGAATCTCACTCTTGATCTTCATTTTCAGAGTTCTTCTTGGCTTTTGTCTCTTCAAAGGCATGATTTTGTTTGAATCGTTTCAAAAGAATCTTTGAAGAATCATTTTTTCTATCAAAAGGCATAGCATGATGTTGACCGTTAATATCAGCAAGCTTAATTTTTTTATCTTTTTCGTTACTATTATTTTCCATAACTATTTTCCAAATGCAAAATTCAATTTATTTTATCATGCTTCATCAAAGCCTTTAACCAAAAATTAAACCCGTCAATATCATTCAATGAAAACTTCCAGTGCAAAAACTGCCAGAATCTCTAAAAAGTTTATTAGAATTAAAATAGTTGAAAATACTAAAGTAGCAGGAAGGATTATTAATTAAGCTTTTGATCTACTTTCTTGGGGAACTCGATCTAATAATTGAGTCATCGAATCCACATCATATTAATCAAGATGAGTTCGAAACTGACTTAAAAATCTGCTGCATTTGCCACCTATTATTTCTACTTCCTTTAGAGATAACTCAATATCCTTAATATTAGAGAGCCCTTCAGCCGCTTTCAGAAAACTCATGAGAGCGTCCGGAATATGAGTTTCTGGAAAATCAATAGCTAAGCTTCTTATTCGGTAGTCTCAACGCTTTCAGTGTAAACAAACTTAACAGGTAAAAGCCTTGCGATAGAACTTACTAACTTTGCAATGCAAAAAGATTTTGTCATAAAGTCGTCACAACCAACACTCAATGCCTAGTGAAGCTTTCTTCTAATCCTAAAGCAGTAATAGCAACTATCTTCAATCTATCTGAAGAAATCTTCATTCGAATATACTTCGTAGCTTCAATCCCGTTCATTACCGGCATCAGAATATCCATAAATATAATATCAAACTGTGCCTTTCCAACGAGATCTATAGGCTCTCTTCCATCTTCAGCAACATATACTTCTATACCAAGGTCACGCAAAACTTCTGATAATATATCGCGATTGGTTACCACGCCGTCAACAATCAAAGCTTTTACACTGTGTCCCTTAGCTAAATGTAAAACTTCTGATGATCGATCGGATCGATACTTTAGAGCCGGCTTCTTACCACTAGAAATTAGAGACAATGAAAAGAAAAAACGCGTCCCATATCCATTTTTTGACTCTAGGTCTAAGCTTCCGCCTAAAAGGCTAAATTTGTTTTTACAATAGCCAACCCCAACCCTGTACCGCCTTTTTACTCCTTATGAATGCTAACGAAAAGGCTCGAATATAGACTTCTGAGCCTCTTTTGAAATCCCTTAACCAATCCGGAAGTTGATCCGTTTAAAATTGTCCGTTTAATTTTCCTGTTTGGAAAGTT
>CAWVUN010000294.1:0-3380 GCA_963932495.1 uncultured bacterium | reverse complement strand
AGAAAGCTTTCCAGTTTTCAAGTCGAATTCCAACTCTTTGATAGACAACAAAACTTCTTCCTTACGTACTAGAAGATGTTTGTATTCCTCTAGAACGGGGTCTCTTTCAGCAAAAAGATTTTTTATCGTCTTTTTAGAGAATAATGGAAGTCCAACTAAGGCTAAAATTATAACAACGAAAATTAATTGAAAAAAATGAACCAAATCTAAACTACAGCTCCAATTTATCCAGTTCTTTTTCCAATTGCTTGGAATATTTACCAGGAATGGGATCAGAAGAAGTTTCTTCTTCGATCTTCTCTTTATTATTACCTTTATTTAACCAAGCTTGGGCAATTTTCCGAATCCCAATCCCACCGCCAACCAAGGCAGCAAATGGGGTTAACCAAGCCGTTAAATTAAACCCCGATTTAGTTGGCGCAGAAAGAATTGTCTCGCCATATTTATCCACATAAACTTGGATAACTTGCTCTACCGTAAGCCCTGACTCCAATTTATCTCGAAAATCTTGTCTCGTCTTGTCAGAGGTACTACAAGTGCAGTTTATCATTACCTTTCCGCACTTATCATCGCATTTACACATCAAAGCATTTTCAAGGTCTTTAATCACAACCGCTGATGATGCAGGAAGAGCTGTAAGAAACAAAACCCCTGTCAAAACCAAACTAAAAAATAAGATAGTTCTTTTATTCATAAGGTTCACTCCTGAGCAGGTGAAAAAGCTAGTTCTTGCTTTTTCATCCTTTCCAGTCGGCGGCGGCGTTCCATTCTATCAGGCCACATAGCAACTAAAGTTCCTATTGCAATAATCAACCCGCCTTTCCACAACCAGCTTACCATTGGGTTGACGTAAACCTTAATCGTCGCCGATTCGTCTTCTCTAAAATCAGCAAGAATGACGTACAAATCTTCTTTCCAATTAGAGTGTAAAGCAACCTCCGACACAGGTTGGTTTTGTCCCTTATAAAATTCTTTTTCAGGCTTACTGACATAAATAACCGATCCATCTTTCTCAACTTCTATATGGGCAATAATCCTAGTTTTAATATCAGTGGCTTGGATAGCAACAAGCTTTTGATATCTTAAAGTGTAATCTCGAATTTCAAGCGTATCTCCCACTTTCAGTAATTTCTCTTTATGAACGCTATAAGCTTGAGATCCGGCTATACCCGCAAAAATCATAACAATTCCAATATGAACAATATATCCTCCATACCGACGCTTGTTTTTCCAGATAAGGGTCCCTAAGGCTCCCCCAAAGGTTTCTTTGTTGAGTTGCATTCTTGCCATGGTTCCTCTATAAAACTCAGATAAAATACAAACCATTACAAAAACACACAAAACAAAAGTAATGTACGTAAAAATCTCAGCCTTATTATTTAATGGCAATAAAGGAAAAAGAATAGCAGCACTTGTTAAAGCAGCTAAAATAGGCCCAAAAAAGTTCTTTTTCAAATTAGCCCATGAGGCTTTTCTCCAAGCTATAAGAGGACCAATTCCCACCAAAGCCAGTAAAGCCATACCTATTGGGACATTCACTTGGTTATAGAACGGCGGTCCTACCGTAATTTTTACACCGCGAACAGCTTCTGAAATAATAGGAAAAATAGTTCCCCAGAAAGTAGCGAACGCAATACCAAGCAAAAGCAAATTATTGAACAGGAAACTACTTTCTCGGGAAAGAAATGAATCTAATTCATTCTTACTCTTTAACAAAGGCAACCTTTTCACTATCATCGCCGCTGAACACAAAATTATAAAAAATAGAAATCCTAAAAAGTAATATCCTAAAGTGGCTTCGTCAAAAGTGTGCACCGATTGAATCAAACCACTTCGCGTGATGAAAGTACCAAAAATAGTCATAACAAAAGTAAGCAATACTAAAGACATATTCCAAACCTTCATCATGTCTTTCTTCTCTTGAATCATGACTGAATGCAAATAAGCAGTGGCAACCAATAAAGGCATAAAAGCCGCATTTTCAACTGGGTCCCATGCCCAATACCCGCCCCATCCCAGTTCCACATAAGCCCATTGAGCTCCAAACAAATTCCCCATACAAAGGAAGAACCAGGAAACCAACGTCCATTTACGCGTCAGGCGAATCCAACTATCGTCTAAGTTTTTACTGATCAATGCGGCCATGGCAAAAGCAAATGGAATAGTAAAGCCGACATAACCCAAATATAAAGTCGGTGGGTGAATTACCATCCAGTAATTTTGAAGTAAGGGATTCAAACCTCTACCATCTTCTGGCGGTAAGGGAAGTCTTTCAAATGGGTTGGTAGAAAAATTCAGGAGAACTAGAAAAAAGATCGTGATCGACAAACAAACGCACATAGCATATGGAAACATTTCCAGGCGTTTTTTCCTATTTTGGTAGTAGGCCACCATCGTGTAGCAGGTCAACAACAGAGTCCAAAAAAGTAAGGAGCCTTTTTGTCCTCCCCAAAAGGATGAGATCTTATAAAAAGTCTCTAACTCTATATTTGAATAAGCCCATACGTACTGCAAACTAAAGTCGTTGATCATAAACGCGCGCATGAGCACTGCGGAAGAAACTAAAACACAGCCAAATACAAGTACAGGTGTTTTATCTGCACTGAAATATAAGTCAACACGATTGCCTTTTACTGCCATCAAGTAGGAAACTAAACCATAAACCGCAGTAGCAAGTGCTAAAAGTAATGCAAATTCGCCTATATCATTCATTCAAATACTCAAAAAATTATTAACAGACTTTTACCCATCTTTACAAGACACGATAATCACGTATCTTTAAATAGAATCTACCGCTAAAAACAAAACGGGGGTCATTACCGACCCCCGTCATAATAAATACGCCGTTATATTAATACTATATAAACACGATAAGATTCGGAACTTAAATCGTTGTTTTATTTTCTACGCTTAAATTTTTCAAATCCGGTTTCTTCAGATCGTATTGTTGAGTTATGGAACCTGGGTGAGATTTTCCAGCTTCTTTTTCAGCCTCGTATTTCGAAGGACAACTCGTCAAAAGGGTACTCGCGTGAAACACTCCATTTTTTATGACTCCTTCAACAACAACTTCGCCATCGTCCTGAAACATATCAGGAGTTACTCCTTTAAAGTGCACCTTCAAGTTTTGCCCTGCTTTTTCTTTATCTTCAATGGAGAAGTCTACTTCTAGATAATCGTTAGGGTCTCGAACAATAGATCCTTTAACCACATTACCTTTAACTTTCAATTCTGAAGTGTAATTAGACATGCCTCGATCGGCCAATTCCGCAACCGTTACAAAGTACATCGACGTTTGACTAATACTTGTAGAGATCAAATATCCAATCGATCCCACGATCAAAAAAGCTCCAAGCGTAAACTTTAATTTTTTGGTCGTC
>CAWVUN010000293.1:0-3396 GCA_963932495.1 uncultured bacterium | reverse complement strand
CTAAAGACGCTAACCTGTTGCATTTCACAGGTCACATCCCAAAAAATCCAGGAAACTTACCGTCTGTAGCCACCGTTCATGATTTATTCAACATAAAGTTTCCCGAATCGGTTGCTCCAGAATTTAGAGTGAGCCATCAAAAATTCGCCCGTTCCTTAAAAAAAGTAAAAAAAATTATCGCCGTTTCGGAATATACAAAGACCGATCTAATAAATTTTCTTGATACACCCGAAGAAAAAATTTCAGTTATACCTCATGGCATAGATACAAAGTTATTTCCCCCTTCCACTGGTGCAAGCGAAATCAACGCAAAAATTAAAAACCGTCTTGGCGGCTCTGGAGAATACATACTTTGCGTTGGAACTCTGGAACCTAGAAAAAATTACCTTAAAACGCTCGAAGCTTTTCAAATTATTCTAAAACGTTTCCCAGATTTAAAGTTAGTCATTGCGGGCGGTAAGGGTTGGCAGAGCGACCTAATCCATCAAAAAACCAGCGAATTGCAACTTGATAGCTCTGTCCTTTTCCCTGGTTATGTTGGATATTCGGATTTACCCACATTATATAAGGGAGCCGCAGCCTTTCTTTTTCCTTCAATTTACGAAGGGTTTGGCCTTCCAGTTTTAGAAGCGTTATCATTTAACGTTCCTATTGCAGTTTCTAATGTCGCTTCTCTTCCAGAAATTGCGGGAGAAGCGGCATTAAAATTCGACCCTAATATTCCAGAAGACATAGCCAAACAAATTATTCGACTTCTTGAAGATTCTGATTTAAAAGAAAATTTGAAGCGACTAGGAAATGAAAGAATTAAGCAGTTTACTTGGGAAGAAACAGCCCGAAAAACTTTAGAAGTTTATCATTCTTTGGGAGCTTCTCCATGAGTTTACTTATTGGGATTGATGGCAGAGAATTAGAGTCGGAACCAAGAGGCCCTGGAAGAGTTCTGAAAAACCTTTTAGAAGTTTGGTCCGAAACCAAAACAGACTGCCACTTCATTATTTATTTTAAAAACTCTGACGAGTTCGCAAAAGAACTGCCAACGCCCCGCTTTCAAACAAAAATAGTAAAAATCCCAAAACTGTTTGATCGTATTCATATATGGGAACAGTTTGCACTTTCACATCGGATTTTTTACGACAAAATCGACGTTTTTCTTTCACCCGCTTATGTTGCGCCTTTGATCGCCACATGTCCAACCGTGGCACTAATTCACGACATCTCTTTTCAATCTCATCCTGAATGGTTTAGCCCTAAACATGGAGTGGCCATGAGATTATTGACAAAACTCACAGCTTACCGAGCAAAAAAAATAATCACATGTTCGACACAAGGTAAAAAAGAAATGACCCATTATTATGGGAAACAGGTTGGAGAAAAAGTCGAAGTGGTTTACTGGGCTCCCGAAAAAAAATTTCAACCAGACCAAGAAAAAACGGCAAAAACTTTAGTAGAAAAAAAATATGGCATCAAAGACCCTTATTTTTTATTTATTGGCAGTCTTTTCAAACGACGAAACATTCCAATAATGTTGAAGGCATTTCAAAAATTTCTAGATCAATTTGAAAATCACAAGTTCGTTATGATTGGTAACGATTCCGACGCCCCACCGAGTATCTCGTCGATAATTAAATCACATCAGCTCGAAAACAAAGTTTTACATTTTGATTACGTTAACGAATCGGATTTACTAGCATTTTTACAAGCGACGTTTTGTTTTATCTACCCCTCGACTTATGAAGGCTACGGTTTGCCTTTGATCGAAGCCTTAGCATGTGGAGTTCCTGGAATTCGATCGGATGCAGAAACGTTGGAGGAGATTGCCGGAGATGGAGCTATTCAAGTTTCTCCATTAAATGAGGTGACCCTATCCACTGCTATGATTCAGCTAGCGGAACAACCTAAACTCAGAAAAGAATGGGTTGAAAAAGGACTCGAACGAGCGAAAAAATTTTCGTGGAAAAGTGCAGCCGATTCCGTTTTAGAAATTTTGGAAAAGGCAGCGCAAAAAGACAAGTAAGACTCCTTAAATCATCGAAACCAGTTTATTGACCGCTTTTTCGATACCTTCTGCTACTTCTGAAATACGTTTACCCGACATATACGCCGGTGTCGAAACGATTTTATTTTCCTCGTCGCAAACCATGTCGGTTGCAGCACATTCTTGATGTTTGCTTCCCATCTTCTCAATCTTACCCGCAACATCTTTATCATTTCCTATCGTCAATGTCGGCGATATAGATTCTCCATCAAATACCTTTGCGTACACCGCTGGTGCAATACAGCAAGTCGCTTGAGGCTTCTTCTTTGCAGCAAAATTTCGCACTAATCTGACAACGTCTGGATTAACTTTACAGTTTTCTCCATTCACGGCAAAATCGCTCAAATTTTTTGCCGCTCCGAAACCGCCTGGAAAAATCAGTCCGTCTAAATCGTCTACTTTAACTTCAGCAATATCCTTAATTTCACCTCGAGCAATACGCGCCGACTCAACCAATACATTCCTTGTTTCATCTGCGGGTTCGCCTTTTAAATGATTGATCACATGCATTTGATCAATATTTGGAGCCATGCAAATCGCCTCTGCTCCCGCTCGATCTATGGCTAATAAAGTTAAAACTGATTCGTGAATTTCCGCGCCGTCGAAAACTCCGCATCCTGATAGGACCACTCCAATTTTCTTTTTCATGGTTTCGTCCTCCTTAGACGATGACAAATTTATTGCGAGTTCAATTTTTGAACAACTATTTTGATTGAGATGATTCTACCTCAGTGCCTACCAAAACGGAATAGGTTTGAAAACTAAAATTGGCCACAGAAAAAAACAGCACTACACAGAAAAAAATAACAAGAGATAATAGTTAGACAAGCTTCTAAGGAACTAGAGAAATAACTTGTATAAAACGAGATTCCTCCACTGCGGTCGGAATTACATGTGAGGGGAATACTGTAACTCTAGTTCTTTTATCAATTAACGAGTAAAACTCGTCATTCACTCAATCCGACATTTTTTAGGAAGTCTTGAGGAACTCTCTTTTAGCTTGAAAATAATCGTATACCAATAATAGATAAAACGGCATGAATTCAAACCACGGGAGAAAACTTTCCAAGTGGCCGTTGTCCTGATAGTCGAAATAAAACCCTAGGTAATATAAGCCGATCAATCCTGTTAACAATATCCAGGATCGAAAGGGGAAAATGCATAGAAAAGGAACCGTCCAATTTAAATACCAAGGGTTTTGCACCGGGCTTAATAAAAAAACCAAACCCATAATGACAAACAAAGACCATAGTCGTTTAGCACCTTCCGCATCTTCTTTCTTGAAAAAAAAATATAGAACGACTCCCCCTAAAATAGCAGCTACTGTCGCTTTACTTAGTAAAGACGCCAAATCATAC
>CAWVUN010000292.1:0-3405 GCA_963932495.1 uncultured bacterium | reverse complement strand
GAATCATTATGACACACCCTGGTTTGCCAGACGATTCGCTCAAAAAAAGAGATGTATATAATGACGGACGTATTCAGGAGTTTGATTTATTAAAAAATATTGATTTCAATGAGTTGTTTGAATCTCATAATATAGTTCTCTCTAAGTTTAAATTTGAAGAAGAGTGATTTTTAAACTTGAATAGAATGAAGGAAATATATAGGAACTTAGAGTTCCCCCCTAATTCTATAATGTTCAGCTTTCTTTTTATAAAGTAATGAGATTGAGTCATTGTTCTCTCCTTTCATGATTAAGATTCGACAACTTTATCCTTTCAATTCTTGAACTAGCTTTAATGTTGTTGGGTTCTATTCCTAACACTTTTTCAAGAGTTTGTAGAGCCTCTTTTGTTTTTCCTGTAATAAAGTAAGTGCTGCCCATACCTAGAAGAATATCGATTTTATTTTGGATAATCAAATTAGCTTTTTTATATTGGTTAAGCGACTTTTCAAAATTCTTAGTAAAAAATAACATTTGAGCGTAATTCACATGATTTCTAAAATTGTTTTGGGATACTTTAATTGCTTTTACAAAAACTTTTCTGATCTAGCAAATTGTAAAGAAATTAGTCATAGCATTTGTTTGTTAAGAAGAAAATGACGCATCTAATCTCTTACAAATACTAATCGGTGAGGGAAAGAACTCTATAACTTTTAAAAATAAATGAGTTGTGAGGTCGTAGTTGGGGCAGGGAGGCTTAAAAATAGTAAATGGATTTGAGGTAAGAAAGTTAGAAGTGTAGAAAAGAGTTAGTTTTAAATAATTATTGGAACGAGGAGGAGAGTTAAACGTCTAGTTCTTGGTAAAAGGCGGCTCGCTCTCGAATGAACTTAAACCGATGGTGAGCTTCTTTACCCATGAGTTGATTGAATAATTCGTTAGCTGAAGGGTCGTCGCTTATCTCTACACGTATTAGAGACCGGTTAGTTTTATTCATCGTGGTGGATTTTAAGTCGGCTGCAGGCATTTCTCCTAATCCTTTAAATCGGCCAACATCGTATTTATGGCCGTTTAATTTTTCTACTATCTTTTCTTTTTCTTCATCGTCAATGGCATAGAAAGTTTTTTTACCGGCGTCTATTCGATATAAGGGGGGTTGTGCAATATAAAGATGACCTTTGCGAATGAGCACGGGTAAATATCTGAAAAAGAATGTGAGGAGTAAAGTACATATATGAGCGCCATCCACGTCAGCGTCAGTCATGATGATAATTTTACCGTAACGTAGCTTTTCATAATCAAACTTTGGGGCTATTCCTGTACCAACAGCTGAAATAATATTACTTATTTCGGTATTGGCAAGAGCTTTTCCAGTTGCTGCAGTTTCTACGTTTAAAATTTTGCCTCTCAATGGCAAAATAGCTTGTGTTTTTCGGTCGCGTGCTTGTTTGCTGGACCCGCCAGCAGATTCTCCCTCACAAATGAACAATTCAGAATTGTCTCTTTGAGTCGAAGAACAATCAGAAAGCTTCCCTGGTAAATTCAGACGATGAGAAACGGCGGTTTTACGGTTGACCGCATCTTTTGCCTGTCTTGAAGCAATTCGCGCTTGCGCCGCTAAAATAACGCGATTTGCTATACGGTCCCCAAGAGTCTGGTTTTCATGAAGATAATGCTCGAAGGAGTGCTTAATAACTGAATCAACTTGATTTGTAATGTCTGAATTGAGCCGTCCTTTGGTTTGACCTTGAAACTCTACATCGCCTTGCAGATAAAGGTTTATTATGGCGATGAGTCCTTCGCGAACATCGTCGTTTGTTATTCCCGTAACACCTTTTGGAAGTAGTTTCCTTCTTTCAATATAAGCTCTCAAAGCTTTGGTCAAGCCATTGCGAAAACCGTTTTCGTGCGTTCCTCCATCTATCGTTCTAATAGCATTTGCAAAAGAATGAATCGTCGTTTCTGTTTTAGTTGTCCACAGAAAAGCGACTTCTAACCTAAGGTCTTTATCTTCTTTTTCTACATAAAAAAGTTCTGGAGTGATCGTAGGTTTTTCTCCAACAATTTTCTTTATGTAATCTTTGATTCCTTCTTCAAAATGAAAGGTATGATAATTGCCATTTTCTTCAACGTGTATGGTTAAACCTTTATTTAAAAATGACTTCGATTCGGCTTGTTCTAATATCCATGATGCATTGAATTGAATCTTAGGAAAAATCTTGGGGTCGGGTTTGAATCTAACAATGGTTCCTTTTTGTCGAATTGGTTTTCCTTTGGATAATTTTGAAGTAGGTATCCCTCTGGAAAAAGTTTGAGTCCATTCAAAGCCATCGCGGCATGATGTTGCTGTTAATGATTCTGAAAGGGCGCAGACAACAGCCATACCGACTCCATGCAAACCACCGGAAACTTTATAGGTGTTTTCGTCAAACTTTCCTCCTGAATGGAGGGTTGTGAATAAAACCTCCATTGCACTTTTACCCGTTTTTTGAAAACTGTCTACAGGCACTCCTCGTCCATTATCTTGAATGGATACTTCGCTATCTTTTATTAAGCAAATTTTAATCGTATTACAATGTCCGTTTAGGGATTCGTCGACGGCGTTATCAAGGATTTCCCACACTAAATGATGAAGTCCTGTGGCTGAAGTGGAGCCTATATACATGCCGGGGCGCCGGCGAACAGGCTCCAAGCCTTCTAATACTTGAATGTCTTTTGCTTGATAAGAGTTCATAGAAAATTAACTGTATTGATTAATTTTATTTTGTTTCAGTTTTTATGAATTTTTTAATTCCAGTAATCTTTTTACGTTTGGAAATAATAGTTCCTAAACCGCCGCGATTATAAATGGGTATTGAATTAATAGAAATATTTTTTTGGCTGCCATCGTCGAATATTAAAATTGCTTTATCTTTGGGATTAACTGGTATCAGGCCAACCAAAGTAGAATCTCCAACATTCATCAGCTTAACACCTTTACCAACCCCGGAGAGTATTGATACCTGATCTAATGGAGTGACTAGTCCTTTACCTTTTGCGGTAGCCATAAAAATCATTTTGGAATCAATGATTTCTAAAGCGATCATTTTATCAGTTTCTTTTAAACTAAATATTTTTTTACCAGCTTTAGTTGTAAGTCCAAGGTTATATAGAGGAAAACGAAAGCCAAAACCGTTATTACTAGCCGCGATGAGGAGAGGGCCTTCGGGTTCAGGAACTTCCATGAAGTCTAGTGTGGTTTGCACTTTGTTATTCGCTGGAAGCTTAGGTATGTTTTTATCAGGTTCAGTGCTTTGGTTTTCCGGGAGAGTTAAAACTTGAATGACTTTTTCGCCGTCTCTAAATTTAAAGAGGTTTTGAATTGGATCTCCAAAACCGCCGCGAGTATATGGCAAGTTGAATGTTTTTAGGACGTAAGCCATTCCA
>CAWVUN010000291.1:0-3407 GCA_963932495.1 uncultured bacterium | reverse complement strand
ATATGTCATCGAGACGTTGATGCCCGCTTTGGAACAATTAGAAAAGGTTTATTTAGAGGCTAGAGAAGATCCCAAATATATCGAGCAGTTAAAGTTCTATTTAGATAAGTATGTTGGTAGACCCTCGCCTTTATTTTTTGCCGAAAACCTGACCCGTAAATTAGGTGGAGCTAAAATTTACCTCAAACGCGAAGACTTGAATCACACCGGAGCGCATAAGATCAATAACACCATTGCTAGCGGTTTGCTGGCTTTGCGAATGGGTAAAAAAAGAGTGATTGCGGAAACAGGAGCGGGACAACATGGGGTTGCTACCGCTACCGCCGCTGCTTTGTTCGGACTGGAATGTGATGTTTTCATGGGAAAAGAAGATATGGAACGGCAAGCCCTCAATGTTTTTCGGATGAAATTATTAGGCTCAAATGTCATTCCTGTTACCTCCGGAACAATGACTTTGAAAGAGGCTACTAGCGAAGCTATCCGTAATTGGATAACCACTGTGGAAACGACTCACTATATTATCGGCTCAGTTGTTGGACCTCACCCTTACCCGATGATGGTTCGAGATTTTCAGAAAATTATTGGGGAAGAAGCTAAGGGCCAAATTATGGAAGCGGAAGGCAAACTTCCAGACGCCTGCATCGCTTGTGTTGGTGGCGGTAGTAATGCAATGGGGCTTTTTTATCCGTTTGTTGGCGATGAAGAAGTTCGCTTAATAGGGGTCGAAGCAGCAGGACTAGGAGTCGATACAGACAAGCATGGAGCAACTCTCAGTAAAGGCAAGCCGGGAGTTTTGCACGGGATGAAAACTTATTTATTGCATGACGACGACGGCCAAATTGACGAAGCGCATTCTATTTCGGCAGGTTTGGATTATCCTGGCGTTGGTTGTGAGCACAGCTACCTCAAAGAAATTAATAGAGCGGAATATGTTTCTATAACAGATGATGAGGCTCTTGAAGGATTCAAATTATTGTCTAGCGTAGAGGGGATCATCCCAGCTTTAGAGTCGGCGCACGCGATTGCGTATTTAGAGAAAATAGCTCCAAAAATGGGCCGAAATCAGGTTTTGGTTATTTGTTTATCGGGAAGAGGGGATAAGGATGTTAATCAAGTAGCGAAAAAAATGGGAGTGGACGTGTGAACAGAATAAATAAAAGATTTAAAGAGCTTCAAGCTAAAAGCGAAAAAGCTTTAGTTGCTTTCATTACGGCAGGCGATCCAAATTTGGAAACGACTGAAAGAGTTTTTGAGGCTTTGGAAAAGAATGGTGCGGATATCGTTGAAATAGGAGTTCCTTTTACCGATCCTTTGGCCGATGGCCCCGTTATTTTGGAGTCGGCATTGAGATCTTTGAAATCGGGAACGACTTTGAAAAAGATTCTTCAGTCAGTTGAAAAAATTAGGATAAATTCGGAACTTCCGATCGTATTAATGAGTAGCTACAATCCTATTTTTGTTCATGGGGATAAAAAGTTTGTGGACGATGCTTTAAAAGCTGGCGTTGATGGCGCTATCATTCCGGATATGCCTCCAGAAGAAGGCGAAGAACTTGCCGCCTACGCGAAAGAAAAAGAATTCAGTATGATTTACCTTCTTGCGCCGACCAGCACTCCTGAGCGTATTGAGCTTGTTTTAAAACAAAGCGATGGTTTTGTTTATTACGTTTCTATAACGGGCGTAACGGGAATGCGGGAATCTATGGCTGAAGGTCTTGAGGAAAAAGTAACTAAGATCAAAGAAAAAGCCGAGTTGCCTGTTCTCATTGGATTTGGTATTTCCGGCAAGAAGCAAGCTTTTGAAGTGGCTAAATTTTCCGATGGGGTGATTGTGGGAAGCGCGTTGGTAAAAATCATTGCGGAAAACCCCAGGCCTCAAGCTTGCGACGAAAAAATAGGCACTTTGATCAGAGAACTTAAAGAATGCGTTATGGAAGCTTCTCAAAAACCTACCTTTTGATAGCACATATTTGGTTATTAAATACCATTCAACTTATCCGCCGTTGATCTATTGTTTTTGATCTAAGTTATAAAACTTTACCAATTCAAAAACTTCTTGGCTTTTAAAGTCCAACGAAACTGCAGCTTTTATATGGTGTATCGCCTCGTTGTGGTGAATATTTTCTTTCCAAAAATTCGCGCAATTTAAATGAGCGATCACGAAATTGGGTTTTTTGGAGTTGAACGTATAGCTTGCCGAAAATAAAATTCCGCTTTATCGAGTTCCCCCACCGCAGAAAAATTTATTCCTAGAAAAAAGTTTATACCGTTTTGTTTGGGATTATATCTATAAGCAATTTTAAGATTTTCAATCGCCTTAGTAACGTCTTTTTTCTCAGTGAAAATAATTCCTATTTTTAAATAGGGAACCCAAAAGCCTAGGATAGTTTGAATAATTTTTTCCCATTGTCTTATTGCTAGATCTAGTTTTACCTGCGACTTTGCTCTTATTGCAAGGCTTTTTTTTTCCTCAAAACTCTGTCGAGCTTGAATTTCTTCATTGGTATTTGTAGGCGCCGCAATGAGTAGGGTTAGGTTGATGGCAACAATTAAAACGGTTCCTGAAATGTAAAAGGTTGTTTTTCCAATTGGTTTTTCTGCTTTTTTGTCGTTCAAAAATAAATAAGCTAATGTTACGGCTAAACTTAATTGCAGCAGAGGATGAATAATTAAATATGAAGTTTCTAAATAAGTCCTTAACGAGTGAATCTCTAAATATTCAAGACCTTTTCTCATGAACTTGGTTGTCGTTCCATTTCTTCGATTTATCGGCCATAAGCTTATGAGTTTAAACTCCAGTCCGTTTCGCATTCTATCTATAATAAGATCCGAAGAGTTTAATCAGAATTGGACTGGCAAAAGTAAAGCGTCTTCCTCCCTCCAGTTTTCTGAGCCAAATGCGATATTTATCTTTTGCAGTCTGTTGACAATTATTTCAGAGTAAACGGTTTTATTGGCTTCTAAAACGGTATGGATGTAATCTGAAACAATTTCAGGAGCTAGATGGATATTGTCGATCGAGTTCGAATTGTTTTCAATCCAAATACTCAAGGATATAGCTCCCATAACGTCGCCTAATTTGAAATCTTTTTTTGAAGAGTTTGGATGGTTGTTATGGCAATTCACGTAGGTTTTTTTGACCGCCTTATCCGGGAAAATGGCCTTGAAATAGCGGTTGTCTTTCTGTAAAACGATTTCAAAATAGGGTTTATTTGGAGCTTCTGATACTTTAGCAAGCCCAGATATTTCAATTTCTGGGCTTTTTTTGGGAGATAATACTAAAAATTGCGCAGGCAATGGCAAGGCATTTTCTGGCTCCTAGTTTTCAGTCGATTTCAAACCGACGACTTTTTCCATCCTTTCGACAATGTATTCAGGGTAAATGGTTCGATTGGCTTCGATTGCTGC
>CAWVUN010000290.1:0-3420 GCA_963932495.1 uncultured bacterium | reverse complement strand
CTGATGATTTAATTCCTGAAGTAAAAATTGACTGTGAATTAAATCTCGCGGATATTACTTTTGAGTTAATCGATGAAATAAATAGGTTGAGTCCTTTTGGAGCTGTTAATCCTATGCCGGTACTTACAAGCCGCAATGTTGAATTGCGTAGTATTAATTTCATAGGGAAAGAGGCAAACCACGTTCGCTTTAAAGTTTTACAAGAAAATACCTTGCGAGACGTGATTGCATTTAATATGCGATCTGCGATTGAAAATAAAGTTAAAAATGGAGACCTAGTAGATATAGTGTATGAAGCTTCAGTGAATGAATGGCATGGAAATGAAAACATTCAGCTTAAGTTAACGGATATATCTATTTCTAATGAGTAGACTACTAGATTTGATAATTATTCGGACCTAACAGCACTCATGGGATTCAGGTTAGCTGCGGTTCGGGCAGGATACCAGCCAGCGGCTATGGCAGCTATCCAAAACGATATTGTCATTACAAAAATGAATGCAATTGGATAGTGCACTTGAATAGTCCATCCAAATGATTGTTTATTGATAACGTAGATTAAGAGATAAGAAACAACAATACCTGCAGCTAAGCCCACCGCAGAACCAATTAGTCCCAAAATTCCCGCCTCGATCAAAACAATTTTTTTTATCTGGTTCTTAAACGCTCCGATAAACCGTAAAACCCCTATTTCTCGTTGTCGTTCAAGCACAAGAGATAATAGCGTGTTAAATAATCCAAGTACAGCTACTAAAATTGCGATAACTTCTAACGAATAAGTGATTGCAAAAGTGTTGTCGAATATTCTCAAAACTTCTTTTTTTAACTCTCCATTAGTCCGCACTAAAATATTTTGCTCTTGACCAATTCGCTTGATGATTTCCTTTCGTACATCGTTTAAATAGTTTTTATTCTTTAGATAGATAACGATGCTATTTATTGCAGAATCTTGGTAATAAGTTAAAAATGTGGTTCGATCAACTACGATGTACCCTCTCTCTTGAGAATAATCGTAATAAATTGCGATGATTTCTAGCTCTAAAGGTCCCTTTGGAGTTTTTAAAGATAAAACGTCTCCAACATCGACATCGTGTTTAATTGAAAATGCTTCGGAAACAATACCTCTATCTTTATTGACCATTGACGAGCCGAGGTTTTCAGACGATGTTCCAGATTTAATAACTAGGTTACCAAAGCGTGAAACGATTGAAAAGTCTCCAGATGCTAATATGATTGGAAGATTGTTGTATGAGTGATTGGTTGCGCGAAATAGATCAATAGCTGCAATACCGGAAATACCTTTTAATTTTTCTGCTTTTGCGGCATCAAAAGTGTACTGGTAATCAATATTTTTCCCAGATGCGGGACGGATAAACAGATCGGCTTTGAGTGTTTGTCCAATCCACACAACAACGGTTTGCCTAAAGCTGTGGACCATTATTGACATACTGATAATCATCATGAAGGCAATGGCAAGAGACGAAAGCGCAATAGAGTTTCTTCCCACATTTTGACTTAGATTCAGGCAAGCTAGTAACCCTTCTCCTCCAAAGTAATGACAACATACATTACGTAGTTTATCTCTCCCTAAAAGTAGTAATGATGGGGAATATAATGAGCATCCAAGTATTAAGAAAAATACAGAAAGGAATCCAAAGAAAGGAAACTGGTCAATTGGTGGAAGGAAAGCAAATAATAGAGCGCATATAAGAGTAAATAGAGCCGATTGATTTAAATATTTATTTCCCCGAAATATTTTCAAATCATAACTACCACGGCGCATTACTAGGGTGGGAGATGCTTTAGCGGCTTCAAATGCTGGGATTAGTGCTGAGAAAAATGATAATCCAACCCCAAGGAAAAAATAAGGAACTGCGTCTGAGAAAATAAATTCCGCTTGGCTAGCGTTACTTGATACATAGATAGAATTAACAGTCATTGATACTGCGTTTAAGGAAAACTCGGCAAGGTAGTACCCAAAATAAATTCCTAGAACGGAACCTATCGCTCCAATAATTCCAGCCTCAAGAAAAAATATTGCCGCAATCGTTGATGGATTCGTCCCTAAAGCGCGTAAAGTTCCTATTTCCATTCTTCTTCGAACGACTGAAAGAGCAATCATATTATAAATTAAATACAGAGCTACTAAGAGAGCTACAAAACTTAATGCGGATAGATTGTATTGAAAGGCTCTGAGCATTTTTTCGACCTGTTGATTTTTTCTTTCAGGACGATCAACACGTAAATAGTTAGGAAGGATGGACGAAATTTTTTCTTTAAAAAAATTAAAATCTTTATTTTTAAGGAATTCAATATCGATCCGATCTAGTTCGCCAATTTTTTTAAAGACATTTTGAGCTGCGGCGATATCCATCAAGGCGAAATTTCCATTTAGTGCTTTTGCGATCCCTTTATTTTCAAGAACAGCTGTTACGTTTAGAAAAGTTTCTTTTCCGTTAATTATGAAAGAGATTTGATCGCCAGGTTGAAACGATGTTTCTGGAATGAATTTTTCCGGCAAAATTATACCCATCGGATCTAAAATCAAAGGGACTAATCCTTTAAGATCCTTCTGAGTTGTTTTAAGAGAAAAATCTCTAATGCCGCTATCTTGTAATAAATCAGTACCTATTATTTCCACTAATTCGCCTGATTGAGCTTCGACTGCTTTAGCTTCAATGACTGGGTAGGGTTTAATCCATTTTCTGAGAGAACTCAATGATCTAAAAATAGTTTCGTCGAATGGCATTCCATCAGCATGTAAAGTGGCATCAGCTCGACCAAGGACTAAGTCGAGACTTTCCTTAAATGATATTAACGTCTGACGGTTGGCTAATTGAACGCTCAGAAAAACTGAGACACCAATAGCTACTCCCAAAATGGCTACTCCAGATCGAAATGGGTTTTTTAGTAGTGGTCTTAATACAAGAATCGTAAATAATTTAAGAAATGACAAGAATTGAGCTTTCATTTTTTTAGTTTATTTGTTTTATAGCCCACTAATTATTTTTTACTTTTATAGCTTCTAATATTTTTTCGGCTATTATTTCTGTTATTCCGGGTAAAGCGGTTAAATCAGAAATTGAGGCTTTTCGAATATTTTCCAGACTACCAAATTGTTTGAGCAATGTTAATCTGCGTTTTTTACCAATCCCAGAAATTGACTCAAGTGGAGAAGTCAAAGTTTTAGTATTGCGCAACTTCCTATGATAGGCGATGGCAAACCTGTGAGACTCATCGCGTATTCTTTGCAAAAGTAAGCGCGCTGGAGAATGTTCTTTAAATAAAACGGATTCTTTTCTTTTTGGTAAAAAAATTTCATCGGTTCTTAAGTCATTGCGTATTTTTCCTTTAGCGATACAAGCTAGATCGACTTTATCTTCTAAACCCAGATCGCGCAACACCTGTAATCCAGAGTTT
>CAWVUN010000289.1:0-3451 GCA_963932495.1 uncultured bacterium | reverse complement strand
CTGATGAAACTGATCGACTATTCAATTCGCAACCCACACCCAATAACAATAGTAATACTCTTGGCGGCCATTCTAGGAATTTTAAGTTTCAACACTTTACCAAGACAACTCACGCCAACAGTTGAAAAACCTCTTATCGAAGTCACGACTGAATACAGGGGTTTATCGCCTAATGAAGTTGAACGATATATTACTAATCGAATAGAAGAGCAATTAGGGTCTGTCGAAGGACTGAAAAAAATGACGTCTCGAAGCCAACATGGCATTAGCACCGTCACATTGGAATTCGAATGGGGTACCGATAAAAAGATTGCGATGATCGACGTAAATAATAAATTACAACAAGTCAAAGACTTGCCCTTACAAGCGGATCGCCCCTCTTTGAAATCGGTTTCTAGCGACAATTCTAGCCCAATTATGTGGATTATCTTTGAAAAACCGCACCCAGATATGCCAAATATAGATCAAAACTATATGTATAAAATCGGGGAAGATGTCGTGCTCCCAGTTCTTCAAAGAGTGATTGGAGTTGGCAACGTTTGGCATTTTGGGGGGGAAGATAGAGAAATGCGCGTTGAATTCGATCCGTACAGCCTCGCTCGTCTTCACCTCACATATAAGGAAGTTATCGATAAACTCTCAGACGAAAATCGAAACACCCGCGCTGGGTTTCATGAGGAAAAACAACGCGAATACACCGTGCGTAGTATCGGAGAATTCATCAACCCAAAAGATATTTTAGACACCGTTATTAAACGCGACGGCGTAAAAACAATAACCGTTCGAGATTTTGCAAAGGTAAATGATTCCTACAAACGCACAGATTCTCTTGTCAGAATCAACGGTAGGCTTTCCAATGCTTTTGGAGTTATTCGTAAAGCTGGAGCCAATGTAGTTGAAACATGCCGTCAAGCAGAAGAAGCGATAGTCAAGCTAAATGAAGATTTGATTGGACGCGGTTTGCCTCTACGTCTCAAAATTGTTTATCAAGACGTCGATTATATCGACGAAGCTATTGAATTGGTAAAATCTAACTTAGCCGTAGGGTCGATCCTTGCTGTCTTAGTTTTATTGCTTTTCTTGGGCTCTTTTAGATCTTTGATCATTATCAGCCTCAGCATACCTATTAGCCTCATGTCCGTTTTTATTATTTTGAAGCTGATGGGCAGAAGCGTCAACATCATCTCCTTAGCCGGTATGGCTTTTGCTGTAGGTATGGTTGTAGACAATTCCATCGTCGTTCTAGAAAATATTTATCGCCATCTCGCTATGAAAAAAGGCGCACTCAAAGCTGCCTATGACGGGACTGTTGAAGTTTGGGGAGCCGTTTTCGCATCAACATTAACAACCTTAGCAGTTTTCGTACCTATAGCGTTTATACAAGAAGAAGCAGGCCAGCTCTTTCGAGATATTTCCATAACAATAAGCGCTAGTATCGCGCTATCCCTTATCGTATCCATAACTGTTATTCCCACATTGGCTTCGCTACTTTTGCGAAACAAACCCGGAGAATCGGTTTCCGAAGGAGTATTGCATAGAACTCTTTTGAAACCTGCTGTCGTTATAGGAAAAAAACTAGCGCAAAGCTATTCCAAGTTAATGGAAGCCTTACTTGGTAAAAGCCCAATCAAAATGGTGGGGAAAATTTTGGTTGTAGCGGGAGTTGCCGGACTATTGGCTTTAAGCTTTAAAGTATTGCCCGAACAAGATTACCTACCTTATGGGAATAGTAATATGGTATTTATGTTCATAGAGCCAGTCGCCGGAGTTCCAGTAAAAGAAAATATGGGGTACATAAGCGATTACGAAAAAGAAATAGTCGCAATGGATGATGTTGAAAACAACTTTCTTGTATTTTCTAGTCGGTTCAACGGAGGCGGGGCCATGATCCATCGAGAATTGGCTTCTGGCCAGAGAGGCGAGGTCAAAATGGCCGTTAAATCAAAAGAAATTGGAGCGCGGATTTTTACAATCCCGGGTTATCGGTTTGCATTCGCCGCTCAGAGGCCTATTTTCCGTTCAGCTGACAAAACCTTTCAGGTTGAAATTATGGGACCCGACATCCTAATACTGAAGGACACCGCTCTCAAGTTAATTGGAAAAATATCTGGGATGCAAGGAGTTCACTCTGTACGACCTGAATTTAAGTTCGGAAATCCTGAGTTACGATTCACTCCAAAACGTGAAAATGCCGCTCGCATGAACATTGGCATGCCGGAAATAGGAGAAATCGTAGAATCCCTAAACGCAGGAACTTACCTTGGTGAATTTAACGACCAAGGAGAATTGATAGACTTTACTCTTGTAAAGAAAAAAGAATTGCCTTTAGGACTCAACGACTACCGCAATCTACCCATATGGACAAACAAAGGTTTAATGACACACTTAGGTCATTTAGCAAACATTACGATAGACGTCGGACCGGCTAGAATAGATCATATAGAAAAAGAACGGTCCATTGTCCTATTAGTGAAGGTTCGCAAAGGTTATCCGATGCAGAAAGTTATCGACAATGTCGAGAAAACAACCCTTACTGAGGAACGTGCAACGCTTGGCGAAGATTACAACATCAAAACTGGTGGCTCTGCCGACGATCTAGGCTCTACTTTACGTTCTCTTGCCAACACATTTCTTTACGCTGTCGGTTTTATTTATCTTTTATTGGTAGCATTATTTAAATCCTTTGCCAGGCCATTAGTAGTCATGCTAACCGTAGCACTTGCAGTGTCCGGTTCTTTTTTCGGTATCGCAGGTAACAATTGGTTACAACAACAAAAAATCCTCTCAATTCTTAATGAATGGAACATCCCCAATGCCGAAAAAATGGCCAGTGACTGGAGCTGGATTACCTACGACATCCTAACGCAATTAGGCGTAATAATATTGGCTGGCATCGTGGTTAATAATGCAATTCTAATTGTTCATCAAACTTTGAACAATATCAAAGATGGAATGGAAGAACGTGACGCCTTACTTGAATCTTGCAATACCCGTTTACGACCTATTATGATGACCGTAATATCAAGCGTATTTGGGATGATCCCATTAGCCTTTGGAGAAGGATCAGGAACAGAACTTTACCGAGGGCTTGGCACTGCTCTAATAGGAGGATTGACTTTCTCTGCTGTCTTTACGTTATTTTTAGTTCCGGTTCTAATGTCGCTAATGATGGACCTTGGCTTTGGAACTAAAAAAGAAGACTTGATCAAACAATCTTTAGCAATAGAAGAACATTTAAAAGCTTAAAAAAAACCTTTACTCAGATGACTTAATAAGAGCTAATTTCTCCAGGCGACTCATTTTTTTTATTTGCGCTTCTCTGGAAGAAGCCTCACTTCTATTGGGGTGGTTTTCTTGAAATAATATTTTTTTCGGAGATGAAATTAAAAAAAATTTTGCGCCCCGTTTTTTTCCTGCATGTTCTTGGAAGCGTCTTTTTAAATCAGTAGTT
>CAWVUN010000288.1:0-3459 GCA_963932495.1 uncultured bacterium | reverse complement strand
AAATATTTGAGCAAGCGTCAGGTTTTTTAAGGATTTATGGTGGTATTAATCCTCTAGACGCAACTTTTATTCATCCAGAACGTTATGGATTACTGGAGGGTTGGGGTAAGTCAAAAGACGTGACGATGGCAGAACTTGTTCGCGATCCTTTGATTGTTGAAAAATTAGAAAAAGACGAGTCTATTAAGAGAGAAGTTGGAGAGGCTACTCTAGAAGACATTATTAAATCTCTTAGAGCTCCAACACAGGATCCTCGGAAAGAATTTGAATCGGTTCCTTTTCAAAAGGGGTTGAAAAAGTTGGAAGAAGTACAAATCGGAAGTTGGTATACCGGTTCTGTGGGAAACATTACTCATTTTGGTGCTTTTGTAGATATTGGAATAAAAGAGTCGGGTTTGATTCATGTCTCTGAAATGTCAACAGACTTTATAAAAAACCCAATGGAATATATGCAAGTTGGACAAGTCGTTAAAGTAAGAGTGCTTTCAATAGACTTTGAACGGAAACGATTAGGTCTATCCTGTAAGCCAGAAGCTAAGGATAAGTTGGAGACTAAAAGCAAACCGGATCGATTTTCAAATCGACCTTCAAAAAATAGGGACGCTCGAAAGAAGAAGCCCGTGGAGCTAATCGATGATTCCAGCCCGTTTGATGTGCTTAAAAAATTAAACTTTTAGTTGGGTCAAGAAAGCAAAAAAACGACCAAGAAATTTCTTGGTCGTTTATAAAGCTCTTAAAGACTTAATTTATGGAAACCTAATAATAATTTATATTTTTTCTTTTTGCTTTCGTTTCTTTTTAAGCGAGGGTTTTTCGTAAAAGTACCTTCTTTTAAGTTCTTTTAATAATCCTTCTTTAGACATTTGTCTTTTAAAGAATTTTAGCGCTTTGTCTACCTGGTTTTCGTTCACGTTTACTTCCAAAAATTACAACCCCCCCTCATTATAAAATTGTATAGCTTGAGTGAAAGATTATAATATATAACAATAGATACACATCTTTCGAGAGAGCTAAATGCTCCCTAGAATAGGGGTTTATTATATTTAAATCAGAGTTTAAATTATGAAATCCATGCTAAAAAAAGTATTTTTAGTGGCGTTTTTTGTTTCTTTTGTTTGCATCGGGCGAGTGTCTTTTGCCGATATAGCTTCAGAGTCTCCTTATGTTAATTTGAAACAGGAGGAAACGGGCTCCATTTTTCATTTGCCTACAGGGGTAAAGGTAAGTTTTGATCAATTAATAGGTACTGTGCAAAGTTCAAGGGTCATCTATGTTGGAGAAACTCACGACAATTTAGAAGCCCACCGCGTTCAAGTGGAAATTATTAAAGCGTTAAATAATAAATTTCCAGGCCAATTAGCGGTTGGAATGGAGATGTTTCGTAGGTCGGCTCAACCGCAGCTAGATTTATGGCAATCGGGACTCTTATCAGATAAAAAGTTTAGATCTTTGTTTTATAAACATTGGGGGACAGACTATCGGATTTATCGCCCAATTTTTGATTTTATTGCGAAAAACCGATTGCCGCTTTTGGGCTTAAAATCCAATAGAGAAACTCAGAAAAAGTTTAAAAAAGAAGGATACCCTGAGAGTTCGGAAGGGGGTTCGTATCCTGAACTAGATTTTACCGATCCTTATCATAAGTCTTATTCTGCAAGTGTATTTGGAGGCCATGAAAAAAAATCTCTTAATAATAGTAAGCCATATCGCATGCTTCTTTTATGGGAAGAAACTATGGCCGAAACAGTTGCTAATTTCTTAAGTGACGAAAAGTTTAGCGATTGGAAACTCGTTGTTCTGGCTGGCGGTTTTCATGTCCAATATGGATTTGGAGTTCCAAAAAGAGCTTTTCGGAGAGTACCTCATTCTTATTCTATCGTTTTACCCACCGTTACGGAGATTCCAGCAGAGCTGAAAGACAGGGAGATGAGCTATGAATCCGAACCAATTCCTTTGTATGCCGCAGATTTTGCGTGGAAGGTAGATTATAAAGTCCTTCCTGAGGGAAAAATAAAATTAGGGGTCTTCTTACAGGAAACAGAAAAAGGAGCTAAAATAATGTCCGTTTCGGCAGGTTCTAATGCTGGGAGGGCTGGTATTTTAGCAAATGATATTATAATTCAAATGGCTGGCAAACCGGTTGTTGGAGCGGAGGACCTTAAAGACGTTTTACAAAGTAAAAAGCCAGGAGAAAAAATTTGGGTCAAATTGATTAGAAATAGTGTCGAAATGACAATGGAAGTCGAGTTACTTGAGTGACGGGTTGATTTAGATTTGCTAAGCCTGAGAATTATCTTGAGTTCCTGTTAATTCTAAAAATATTTCTTCTAGATCAGCCCAAGTTTTACCAGCCTGGGCTCGAAGTTCTTCTATCTCCCCTAAAGCAATTAAGTGCCCTTTGTTGATGATTCCAACTCTATGGCACATGGCTTAAGCTTTTCATAGAGGGCGGGTGGACATGAAAATAGTCGTTCCTTTATTGCATAAATCTATAAAAAGAGATTTAACCTGGCGCGCTCCTTTTGGATTTAAACCAAATAAAGGTTCGTCAACAAAAACTACTTTGGGTTTATGAATTAAGTCGCTAGATATAACTAACTTTTACTTCATCCCATGGGAATACGCTTCGATAAGTTGATTTGCTGATTCTTCTAGATTATAAAAGGTCAGAAATTCTTGAACTTTGGATTCAGTATAAGTTCTGTCTAGACTATATAAATCAGCTATAAATATCAGGTATTCCCATTCTGTCAATTTTTCATAAATTGTAGGTCGGTCAGGAATATATCCAGTTATGGCTTTAGCGTTGAGAGGATCTTGGGCTAAATCAAAACCTCCAATCGATACGATTTCCCCGGTAGGTTTGGTTAGTCCTGTTAAAATTTTGATGGTTGTTGTTTTTCCAGCACCGTTCGGGCCGATGAATCCGAATAGTTCCCCTTGTTTAACTTCTAAACTTAGACTTTCTCCTGCTTTGATGGAACCGTAAAACTTTGTAAGTCCGGAAAGTTTAATTATGGGGGAAAAGAAATAGAAGGGGGAGATAAGAGGGTTTTTTGTTCATTGAAAAATTACCTAATATCAAAATCAGAGTAATCTTTGATTGAAATCGAATTACATTCAACTGAAGTAACGTATGCTGCTGGCGGTCCTTGGTGGCACCAAGTAATAAAGTCTTCTAACTGCTTTTTAGGACCCTCCGCATGGCTTTCAACAGTTCCATCAAAACAATTTTGAACCCACCCTGTTATGCCAAGCTCTTTTGCTTTTTTCTGAGCACTGGCCCGGAAATAAACACCTTGAACCCGACCGTGAATGCTAAGAGATACGGACAAAATTTCCATTGAAGCATTGTGAAGTTGATATTTGAGAATTGGCTTTTCAAAGCAAACTATTTTTTGCGATTACCATCATCGAAGAGATGTTGAATTTGACGGTAGATTTCAAACTTTGAACCAT
>CAWVUN010000287.1:0-3464 GCA_963932495.1 uncultured bacterium | reverse complement strand
GGAATAGCTATTTCTTTTTGTATAAAAAGGCGACGGACAAGAATCCCGATATCAATAAAATAGCTAGAATGGTTATTATGTTTTTCCAGCTTGAAATTTCCGAACCCATTCGAGCTAAGATGGCGCATCGGATAAATGAAGTAAAAAAGCTGATGGCTACAAACTTACCAAAGTTGACTTTACTGACGCCTGCCGCGTAAGAAATAATATCTGAAGGATTATAGGGCAGTATGCGAACCCATAAAATCCAGGTATCGTATTTCTCGAATCCAGCGATAATTTTGCGAACTTTATCCTGGCTAAAAAAACGCGAAAACCTTTGATTTATTTTGTTTCCTATCCAATAAACCGCAAGCGAACCTAAGAAAAGCCCTCCACCAGCCGCAAAAACAGTTTTCCAGGGTCCAAATCGGTTACCGGCCCCTATCGTCAGTACTTCTGCTGGAATCGGCGGCACGATCACCTGGACCACCATAGCAAAAAATAAAGCCCAGAGGCTTTCTGCTTCTGTCATTCAGTTGGGGAATTCTTAATGGGATTTCTTAAAATTGGCATAAGCCACGAGCCGCCTAAGGAAACAAAGGGTGAGTGAGTTGCCTGAAGATAAAATTTCGAATTATTAGATGCTCTCTTAAAATTCAAAATTGTCGGGCGCCTAATTCTCAAAAGGGAATTATTCTCTGCATGGAAAGACGTTGAAAAGCGCTTTGGCTACAATCCATTTAGCGGTAAAGTGAAGCTCTTCTGGGTGAGTTTTCATCCATTTGACAATGACCATTCCGATTTGTTTATTGGTAGATTTTTCTAAGCAGCATAAGCGAGTGTCGAAAGAAATATCGAAAACGCCAATTACGGAACCGAGGCAGAGTCCGTCGCTATAATCGTCGCCGCCATTTTCGCAGAGCTCTAACAAATCACTACCGCTAATTTCAACGCCATATTTTGCCGCTTCTGCAGGACTTCCAATTCCCAACAAACGGACAAAGAGGACTGCCAAAAAAAATTGTTTCATAATTTTGCTATCCCTTCCAATAATACCCGGTAAAATTCTGGCTTCGTTCGTTGATTAAGGAACTAGAATTACAAAGTCTCCTTTGAACGTCATCTTTGTTTATATTTACTCATTCCCGAGCAAAACGATATGTCATTTCGAGCTTGTCGAGAAATCTCATGCTTCAAAGAAAAATGTCCCTTAATTTTAAGAGGGATCTGGACTTTTAAGGGTTATTTTTCCAATTCCTTAGGAGCGACAGATGCGCTTCGTACATTGATTGATCTAGGAACTTGTTCAATCTTTTCTAGACAAGAAATTCCGCGCCAAGTAAGGCTTTATCTCGCCGTCATCCTCGAGTGACAGTCTGGAAACAAAGGATCTAGGAGTAAAATAATTGTCAGACTGAGCTCGTCGAAGTGCGACCTCCTTATTTTAGTCTCTTAGAAGGCTCTTGAAGGGGCCCCTCGATTCAATAAAACCAATCTCTAATGAAAATTTATTTTCTCTTATGTTACGGCCTTATGTTAAAAGGGAACTGAGAAAATGACAATTCCTTATATAAATTTATCTGTATAAAAAATATAATATGAGGGTTTTTTTCTTTATAGAGATTTGAAATGTTCTAAAAAGAGGGAACTTTAGATTGAGGCTGGTTTTTCTTGGAGAGTTATTAACTGCTGATGGAAATCCTCGAAACGATCAATCCTTATAATTCCAGGAGTGGTGTGGGGTAGTCCTCTTCCTCCGGCGATTATTTTTATATCGCTATCGATTCTTTCCCTTAATTTAGCGATTAATCTACCGGCTTTTTGCGAGTCGTAAAACTTTGAGACGCTCAAACACAAAAATTTACTTTTAGTTTTTAGAACGGCAGAAATTATCTCCTCGCAAGGAGTGTCAGTACCCAAATAGATGGTCCTATAATTTGCAATAGCGGTTACTGTGGCTGCCATTTGTAGACCTAGACTGTGCTTTTCGCCTGGCAGAGTTGCCAATAAAATCTTTGGGCCGTCGTTTCTTTCGTTAACCCGACGCCACATCGAACCCAGAAAATCGTATAGCCTTTCCGAGGCAAAATGTTCCTGAGAAATGCAGAGCTCTCCGTTTACCCATCCTGTTCCTATTTTCTCCAAAAATGGAATGACACATTTAATTATAAAATTTATGCTACCTAACCTGCCCCACTGTTGAAAAAAACCATCGTCTAAGGTTTGATATGAGAATTTGTGAACCGCTTCAATCCAGCTTTCTACGATTAACTCGCGGGAGTTTTCATTCTCGGATGCGCTGATTTTTTTATGAACTATGGAGGAACCGGGTAAAAAAGATCTTACATTAAGCAGGTTTTCTATTTCGCTCAAAGAAGCTTTAGCGAGTTTTCCGGGGCGGTGGCCTTCTTTTAAGGCTTTTGCGATAGCTCTTAAGCGAGGGACTTCCTCTTTTGGGTATCTTCGATGCCCAGATGGGAGCCTAATAGGCACAGGGGTCCCATAACGCTTTTCCCAAACCCTTAAGGTATGAGTGCTTATTCCCGTTAAACGGGCGAACTCTCCGATGGCTAACCCTAGGTCATTCGATAAATTTTCAATCATAAATTCTCTTTTCTAGGTTTAATATAGAAAAACTCAAACATAAAAGCAAAAAAACTTTTTATATTTAGACAAACAAAATATAATTTTAAAAATTATTTGACAATATACGTATTTATTTCTAATATTAGTTAACTAATAAATTAAAGGTTAAATATTATGTCTAATATTGATTCGGTTATTTTGGTGGGGCATGGAGGATTGCCAAGCGATTGTCCTTCAGATCTTGTATCTAGATTTAAACGGTTGGAAATGCAAAGAAGGGCGAAAGGAGAGCCAGCTTCCGAGGAAGAAACGGAATTGGACCGAAAAATACGGGATTGGCCAAGGACCCCCGAATCTGATCCCTATAAAGTGGGACTGGAAAGGCTTGCTAAGCATTTAGCCGATAAAATGCCGGATAGTAAAATTGCTGTTGCTTACAATGAGTTTTGCGCACCGAGTATTGAAGGGGCCGTGGATGAGTTAGTGGTTTCTGGGATAAAAAGCATTTCTTTAATATCTTCTATGTTTACACCCGGAGGTTCCCATTCTGATATTGAAATACCCGAAGAAGTTGAAGAGTTGCGGAGTAAATATCCCGATGTAAAGTTTTTATATGCTTGGCCATTTGATTTAAATAGCATTGCCGACTTGATGGCGGGTCATATAAAAGGGTTCCACGATTCTAACGCATAGATTATTCGTCAACGTTTATTAGGGTTTGAAGATGAAAACTTACTATCCACTTCGCTTAAACGTTTTTTTATTTTTTACCGTTTTGGGAACTATTTTTTGCTTTTCTTCAAATGGATATAGCTTGGGATGGGCTGATAAAGAATGGATCGCTTCTGGATGTCCAACAAATATTTTAGGAGCTTGGATTCCTAGAAGCAGTCCCG
>CAWVUN010000286.1:0-3465 GCA_963932495.1 uncultured bacterium | reverse complement strand
TATAATTCCAATTTTTTTTCCCGATAGTTCCTTGCCGCCTTCCTTCCGCCATTGGCCATTTTTCAAATGAATCCCTGTTGAAAAAACATTATGGAAAAGGCCCAACATAAAACAAAGGGTCAATTCTGCTACCGAACGTTTGTTTACGCCAGGAGTCCAGCCCAACGCAATTTTTTTTTTAAAAAGGGCTTCTTCGTCGACGTTATCTAAGCCCACTCCATATTTAGAAATAATGCGTAAATTTGACAATGATTCTAGTTCGGAAAGACCAATGATATCTCTACCGATTATTGCACCGTCTTTACCTTGCAAAAAAGCGATCAATTCAGGTGGAGTTAGATAACGGTTTTTATCGTTGAAGACAGTGTTAGGGAAGTAGCGAGTTACTTCTTCCCTTAAGGCTTTAGATTTGCAGAAAACTGGAGGCGTAACAGCAATTTGAAGTCTTTTGGTGTTCATGAGGTCAAGAAAAAATTTGATTAATTATTGACGCCCCCGCGATATATGTGCCAATGGCAGATCCTAGATTGGCCATAAAAAAAATCAGAAAAACTCTGACTACACGGTTTTTAAACCAGTTTTTGAAGTGACCAATGTCTTCTCGTAAAGCTTCAAAGTCTGCTACTTTAGGTTTCCGCAAATAAGTTTCTACAAGTCCGACAACCATTCCAGCACCGATAGAGGGATTTAGCGAAGTGATTGGAGCCGCTATAAAAGCAGAAAGAATGGAAAGGGGATGGGCTAGGGCAATAGCCGCGCCCAAAGCACTAAGGCCTCCATTAATAACTATCCAAGTGATGATTAGGTTTAGTCCAATTTCTGGAGACTGGTTATAACCAACTGCAAACATTGACATAATAAATACTCCAATACTCCAGCCAACATAATAACCGGTTTTACTGGGTTTGGGCTTTTCTTCTAATTCCGTCAATCGTTTTAAATCGGGTGGAGAGGAAAATTTTGGCATCATGCCGATTAAATGTCCGGCTCCAATCATTGCCACAACACTAGACGGAGCATTAGGGGATGTGGCTATAGCGTTTAACTTTCCTGTCATGTATTCGTCCCGTTCGTCTATAAGTACCTCTTTAACTGCGGGTAATTCTTCTCCAAATTCTTCGACGACGGTTTGGAGCATGTCCCCTTTTTTAAGGTCTTCAATTTGTTTTTCGTCAATTTCTTCGCCAATAAATATGCTAGCTATTAGACCTGTAAAAAATTTAATTTTTTGCCAGAAAGTTACCCGATTCACGATTCGGTTGAGAGTCACGGTTATATCGCGGTCAATCAACTCTAGTCGGATTTTTTTTTCTTTTGCTAATTCGATTGCGCGTTGCATTTCTTGCCCAGCTTCAACGCCAAGTTTGTCGGCTAGTCTTTTCTGGTATCCGGATAAAGCTAAGTTGACCAATAAAAGTCCTGCCTTTTTTTTACGGAAAACTTCATATATATCTAGGTTTCTCCACCATGCTTTATCTATGATGTTATTATATCTGGGTTGGCAAAGCTCTACCGCGATGCAATCGTATTTTCCTGAGTATATTTCTTTTTCCACAAGGTCAACGCTTTTTTGAGACACATGAGCGGTTCCAATTAACGTGATTTCGGTTTTGTTCACGCGAGTTTTGTGCGTGATTTCTTGATTTTCGCTTTCGCTCACTGTTTCCTCTTTTGGATTTAACGGCTAAGATTGTATGTGGTAAATCGAGGCTGATAAACTTAATAAAGGTTTATAAAACCTTTTTCTAACATTTCCTAACGCAAGATTGCACGTCTAGACAATTAACTCTGGAGTATCTATAACGATGGAAAAATTTCTTGCGAAAAAATAACACATTTTGCTCCAAGTAATTTAACATAATTTCTTTTCTTGAGCCTCAATTCATTGACAAATTTGAATTTAAAAAATGAAAGCATTCAAACTAGAATCTGATTTTAAACCTTCTGGAGATCAACCTCAGGCAATCAAAAAAATAATAGAGAACTTGAGCAACAATGCCCCTAATCAGACTTTATTAGGAGTAACAGGTTCTGGGAAAACCTTTACGATCGCCAATGTAGTGCAAGAGGTTCAACGCCCGACATTAGTTATGGCTCACAATAAGACTTTGGCGGCTCAACTTTACAATGAATTTAAGGCTTTTTTCCCTGAGAATGCAGTTAGTTATTTTGTGAGCTATTACGATTACTACCAGCCTGAAGCTTACCTCCCCACCTCAGACACTTATATTGAAAAAGACGCTTCTATCAATGACGAGATTGATAAAATGAGACATGCGGCAACTCATTCCCTATTTGAACGTAAAGATGTTCTGATTGTCGCCAGCGTTTCTTGTATTTATGGGTTGGGTTCTCCAGAAGCATACTATGGGATGCTGTTATTTGTTGAAGAAGGAATGACGATTGATCGAGATTCTGCTTTGAGAAAGCTGATCGAGATTCACTACAAAAGAAATGATATTGATTTCCAAAGGGGAACTTTCCGCGTCCATGGAGATGTTGTAGAGATATTTCCGGTGTACGAGAGGAACGAAGCAATTAGAATTGAATTCTTTGGAGACGAAATTGATTCAATCTGCTCTTTCGACCCTCTGACAGGTAGAGTCGTTAAAAAAATAGAAAGAGTGGCGATTTATCCTGCGAGCCATCATGTTACTCGTAAAAATGATTTAGAACGAGCTGAAAAAACTATTTTGGATGAGCTTCGTGAAAGAATTCAGTATTTTAGAAGTCAAAATTTACTGATTGAAGCTCAAAGGATCGAACAACGGACCATGTTTGATTTAGAGATGATTAAGGAAATTGGATATTGTAAGGGAATCGAAAATTATAGCCGCCATCTCACAGGGAGAGACTCAGGGCATCATCCTCCAACGTTATTAGATTATTTTCCTAAAGATGCCCTAGTTGTAATAGACGAAAGCCACGCAACATTGCCGCAATTGAATGGAATGTATAATGGGGATAGATCTAGAAAAGACACTTTAATTCGACATGGGTTTCGTCTTCCATCTGCATTTGATAATAGGCCTCTCAAATTTAACGAGTTTGAAAAGCAAACGTCGACAGTTATTTATGTTTCTGCTACACCTGCCGCATTTGAAGTGGAAAAATCAAATGGCTTAGTTACCGAACTCATTGTTCGTCCCACCGGCTTGGTTGATCCTGTTATTGATATCCGCCCAATTGAAGGCCAAGTAGACGATGTTTATAAAGAAATCTTAGAGCGGTCAAAGAAAGATGAACGAACTCTAATTATGACTTTGACTAAGCGTTTTGCGGAAGATTTAAGTGAACATCTAGCTGAAATGGGACTTCGCGTGAAGTATTTGCACTCAGACATAACAACTTTGGAAAGAATGCAGATCATTCGAGAACTGCGTTTGGGGGAATTTGATGGGTTGATTGGGATCAATTTATTGAGAGAGGGATTAGATATTCCCGAAGTGTCGCTTGTTGCGATAT
>CAWVUN010000285.1:0-3467 GCA_963932495.1 uncultured bacterium | reverse complement strand
AAGAACGTATTACCGATCATCGTATTGGGTTAACGCTTCATAAGTTGTCTCAGGTTCTAGAAGGTTCCCTTGATGAATTGTTAGATTCTTTAAATCTTCATTTTCAGGCAGAGGCTTTAAAAGGGGACAACTGAACCTAATTTGGCTATCTTAAAAAAACTAATTTAATTTGGAATAAAACGGTAAATTAAGAGATCTATACAATTTTAAGCCATTGTAGAAAAAAGATTGACCGAGTAAAAAAATTCGGAGACAATCAAAACAGCAGAATATAAAATTTAACTGGTTCCCATCCTATGTCCAATCCTTCTGAACATGCTTATAAAGTAATAAACACTCAGCCGACTCCTAATCCAGACGCTTTGAAGTTTATGATGAATAAGTCCGTTATAAAATCAGGCACTAAATCTTTCAGTAATAAAGAGGAAGCTGCTGGGGACTTTTTTGCTGAAGCTTTGTTTGGCTTGCCGGGAATCAGAAATATTTATCTCAGCCAAGATTTTGTTTCTGTGACAAAATCTATGATGGAGGAATGGCATGACTTGGTTGAGCCAATCCAACAGTCGATTGAAAAAAATTTAAAATCGTATGAAGAAGGCGAGGAGCATTCGGAAACGGAAGTAGTTTCTATAACGCCGGAAGAATATTCACAACGCCCTGACGATGAAAAAGTGATTATTGTGGAGTCTTTACTAGACCAAAAAATTCGCCCCGCTTTAGCTGCGGATGGAGGTGGATTGATTGTTCATTCAGTGGAAAACAACATTGTTAATATTCATTATCAAGGAGCCTGTGGTAGTTGCCCAAGCTCTACATCTGGTACATTAAAAGCGATTGAAGGCATCCTGAAAAAATCTTTAGACCCTGAAATTCAAGTTCACACCGCTGTTATTTAACCTCTATTTGACGTGCTTTGTGAAAAATCTGGGGTGCAAAAGTCACGTTTCGTAAAATTTTCTATTCCCTTCTTTTCTTCTTTCCTTAGCATTTGTGTAAGAACTATTTTTTACGCCTAAAATAGATTTATACCGTGCTCTTTTTATCTAATAAATTGTTTATTCTTTATCCCCGCTGAGTTATGATTTTCATCTAATGGAATTAAGCGGTTGTGGTTACCTATTTAGTATTTTAAGAATATTTTGGCTTTATGTCCCCGCAAAAGCCGTGTGTGTTTTTCGAGAGAATTGGAGAATTTATATGCCTAAGTTGATATATTTAGAGGCGTCGCCTAGAAAAGAGCGGTCTCATTCTAGTGATATTGCGAAAGAATTTATAGATAGCTATAAAGAAAGTTATCCCACGGATGAAGTGGAAACTATAAATATTTGGGATTTAGTTTTACCCGAGATTAATGGCGAGTTACTTAACGCAAGGTATGCAATTGCGCAGGGACAACAATTTACCTCAACCCAAGAAGAAGCTTGGAAGCAAGTAGTCGATATTTTTGAGCAGTTTAATTCGGGTACAAAGTATCTGTTTAGTCTACCCATGTGGAATTTTGGAATTCCTTACAAATTAAAGCATTTTATTGACGTTGTAACTCAACCAGGATTGTCCTTTAGTTTTTCTCAAGAAACAGGATACCAAGGTTTGATAAATGGAAGACCAGCGTCAGTAGTCTATGCGAGAGGCGAGGAATATGGTTTGGAATCCGGAGTAGAGGATAAAGACTTTCAAAGACCTTATTTTGAAATTTGGTTAAAATTTATTGGATTTACGGATATTAGGCCGGTGGTGATAGAGCCAACAATGAAAGGCGATGAAATGGTAAACTTGGTAAAAGCGTTCAACCGTGATCATATTCGCAAAATTGCGAAAGAAGTCTGAATAAAACTTATTGTCAATGAACTCGCTTTCTAAATTGATAATATCTAAACAAGCTGTCAGAGAAAAGGTTTGGGAGTGCCTTAAAGAGTTGAGATTGGGACGATTTCCTTTTCCTATTTAAGGAAGGATTCCAAATTTTAAAGGCGCAGAGGCAGCGGTTGAAAGATTGCGAGAGCAAGAGTTTTACCAAAAAGCAAATGTATTAAAGTGTAATCCTGATAGCCCGCAAATACCCTTGCGGCAAAGAGCTTTAGAAGATGGGAAACTCGTTTTTATGGCGGTTCCCCGATTACGAAAAGCAAAATGTTTTATTTTTTTAGATCCAAAGAAAATTGGTTGCAAAAACTTTGGGAAAGCTGCGGGCATTTCGGGTTCGGAAAAATTTGGAGAACCGGTATTTCCCTGGGAACTGCCTCCTATCGATTTAATAATTGCAGGTTCAGTTGCTGTTACTAAAAATGGAACCCGAATTGGTCAAGGTGGAGGTTATTCAGATATTGAGTTTGCTATGATGACTCAATTGGGTTTGATAACACACAATACGAAAATTGTATCGACAATTCACGATGAACAAATTGTGGAAGACTTTTGGCAAGTAATGCCATATGACATTCCCGTAGATTGGATTTTTACTCCAACACAATCGATAAGCTGCCGCAAAAAACATCCCAGACCTAAAGAAATTCTTTGGGACTTACTTAAGCCCGAGATGCGAGACGAAATTCTCGCCCTTGAAAAGCTAGGCGCAAAAAATGGAAAAAAAACTTTTCAGAAAAAATAAATTATTTACATCGATCATACAAGCGGCTTTTTTCTGGTGGATAGCTTTAGCTTTTCCGACTTGGTGCGTCCAAAATTTAGATTTCAACGGTTTTTTTCAAAAAGTTCAGGTTAGAGATATTGATACGGGAAGTTTGTTTTATACGGAAACAAAAGAGTTCAGCGAGGCTTTTCAATACTTTCAGAGCCGCCCATTAAAATAAGAATTAATTGTTCTTGGTTAATGGGAGGTCTGGTAAACACTCTATTTTGTTGTGATTTTATAAAAGATAATTAGGTCAAGTCTGCAGTTTAATAGTTACGGCTGATTTAGATAGATCAGATTGTTTCTATTTTAGATCTGGCATAACCGTTATAATTTAACTATATTCTAAAGAGATACTATTGATTTAAAGAGATTGAAAAATTTTCAAACACAAAGAGAAAAAATTGGCTAAAAAAGGAAAAAATAAAATGAAAAAAATAGTTAGTATTTTTGCCGTAAGTTTTTTATTTTTATTTACCGCTCAATCTTTTGCCTATGAGCTTTTGGTTTTAAGTGGTGAAACTTCTAAAAACTCCAAACGATGGAAAGAAGAAGTCTTGCCGGGGTACGCTAACAGCGAAATAGGAAAAATTCTTCCAGCAAAGATAGTAGGATTCCAAGGAGCAAATTTTCCTGATTGGATTGCTGGAGCTATTCAAGAAAGCCGAGTTGGAGAAATTGCTGGAACGCCAACCTTTATTATTTGGGATGCGGAGAAGAACCAGGAAGTGGGCCGAGTGGAAGGATATACTGAAAAGTCTAGGTTCTTTTCCCAGATGGACGAAGCTATGGCAATGATAGATAAAGGAATGCATCCTGGACAAAAAGAAGGTTC
>CAWVUN010000284.1:0-3473 GCA_963932495.1 uncultured bacterium | reverse complement strand
TAAAATATCTTTTACTCTAAACCCTGCTGAATAATCAGATTCTATTATTTTAGGGCCTAAATTTGATAAGGCCCAGGAACCTGCCGCACCGGTACTACAAACTTTTACCACCAAATCTGGATCGACTTCCAGAATCTTAGCTAAACGCATCGCTTCTGATAAGGCTACCATGTGAACTGCACAGAGGTTTTGATTGATTAATTTAACGCCCTGACCACTACCTAACGGCCCACAATAATGGATATTTTTCCCCATAGTTTTTAAAATAGGTAATCCAGCTTCAAAGTCTTTTTTATCTCCTCCAAACATTATGGTTAAGGTTCCATTTTGAGCTCCAATATCTCCTCCTGACACGGGAGCGTCAAAAAATCTCAACTCACAATCTTTCAATCTATCTCCTATTGATTTTGCCGCTTTAATTCCTATAGTGCTAAAATCACCAATTAACGATCCTTTCTTGGCATATTTGGAGACACTATTCTCTCCCAAGAGAACTTCCTCAACATCTTGAACGTCCGAAACGCAAGTCAAAATAATATCGGCATCTTTAACAGCTTTGGAAATGGACTCGGCTAATACACAACCAGATTCAAGTGCCCGTTGAACGCCTGTTCGACTTGGAGTTCGATTCCAAATTACCGTTTGAAGGCCCGAACGCGCCATATTTGAAGCCATTGGGCTTCCCATAACTCCCATTCCTAGAAAAGCATACTTAGCCATCGCAATACCTTATTTAAAATTCAAAGCACATTAGAATTTGAATTAGCCTCATCAAAAAATATTTGATATTTTCTGGAGAGAATCTAACCTTATATTGCTTATCCGATTCAAAGTGCCCGCTGATACTTGAATCATCTTTTAAAGTTTCTTTAAATATTTGCCCTGGGACAAGGTCGACGATATTCCCTATCGATTTTTTCAACTTCGCTTATCAGTCTTCGTAATAGGTTCATTAAACTTTCCCCCGATGTTCTAAAGCCAATAAACGCTCTTCGATTTCAGCGGTCTCTATACTTTTAAGATTTATCTTTAAAATAGTTGAAAGAGTCTTGGCCTGTTCAGGTTCTAATTCACCTTTACCCATATTCTCAACGATTAAACCCATTACCTGAAGTATGTCCCCAGCCGATTGAATTTTAGGCAAATCTAAGTTTACAGGGCGATCTTTTCGTGCTGGAATCAACCGCTCTATAAACAGTTTTAACGCTTGCATATCGCCGTTTAACGCCATATCGAACCGCTTAGCGTCGGCGATTAAAGAATTTGCTAACGATTTTTTCTTATCTTAATATCAGCTAGCCCCCAAATCTTTCCGAATTTTACATATGTCTGTCAGTTGTTCCTGAAAGCTTTGTATCTCGTCGCTAGAATAATTGAAGTGAAAGCTAAAAAAGTTTTCTGACTGATTTTTCATACAGCGTAAAACCTCTACGTAGGTTCCAAATTTAGAAGACAATTTTTCTAAAACGTCGGACAATCCAGATTGCCCACCATGAGCCGCTTTTAAACTACTCGCGGCATAGTGGTAATAAGACTCTCCTTTATCGAAGTAAGCGTCTCCTAAAATATTACTTTCTCTACTAAAGAGGCCTAAGTGGAAAAGTAAAAAATCGGCGTTTACCCGATACAAATTATATTTTTTCGATTTTTGATCCAAGTTGATTGCGATTTGTCCTACATCCGATTCAATACCGACTACATATTGATTAGTTAGGGAGAGATTTTTAGGCGTTGCCATATCGGCAAGGGTGAGAGTAATGTATTGGTTGACGTCTTCGTCGTAATATAAGTTGTTCTGCTTGATATCGCTCCAGTGTGTTTTCTGCCATTCTTCGGAACGATTTTCATTTAAGATGGGATCGAAATCCTGGTTGGATTGATTTTCGCTTTTAATTCTCGCTTTAATTAGTTGATTGGAAAAGAAAGATTCTGTTGTTTCTGTTTCTTCTGAGTCCATATGAATAAATTCAAAAGGCATTGCCACCTCCATTGAATTATGTTTGCCAACGGGTTAACTCAAAATCTTAGAAAAAATCTCCTTTGAACTTATGAACGCGATATTGCTACTAACTATATTTATGGTAAACCGATTACCGTTCTAATTTCAAGTTAAATAATTATTGAACCACATAAAATTTTTATAGGTTGTAGTTTTAGAGAAATTTCGGTTTAAACACATGCTGCATATAGTCCTGCTTGTTCAAATTAGGCCATACGACTTCATATTGCTTTTCCGATTCAAAATGCTTGCTTATAC
The DNA here is from genome assembly GCA_963932495.1 of uncultured bacterium. Classification (GTDB taxonomy): domain Bacteria; phylum Nitrospinota; class Nitrospinia; order Nitrospinales; family JAJDAT01; genus JAJDAT01. Next base: position 1,216 of record CAWVUN010000284.1, on the reverse strand, counting down.
TTTGATCAGCTTTTAAAGCTTCTTTAAATATTTTCCCTATAGAATTAATTTGATGATATTTCCTATCGATTTTTCAACTTCGCTTATCCGTCTTCGTAATAGGTTCACTGAACTTTCTCCCGACGTTCCAAAGCTAATAAACACTCTTCGATTTTAGCCGGCTCTATGCATTTACGATTTAACTCCAAAATATCCGATAGAGCCCTCTCCTGCTCATGTTCTAATTCACCTTTACCAACCCTCTCAACGGTTAAACCCATTACCTTAAAGATATCTTGATCCGATTGAATCTTAGGCAAATCCTAATAGTCGTTTAATGGCTTTTTACTTTTTGCGCGGCCCAATTTTTCCTGCAGTATTTTCGACTCTTTTATCGAGTAACGTTCTAAATAATTGATCGTTCGTTAGCTCTCGTATACTTCATTTTGGACTAAATTCTGCCTTAATTTCTCTGGGTAATAACTTTGTAATCATTTTGCAAAACTCGCCTTTGTTTTTTTCTTTTGTTGTCTTCCCATTAATGTTTTAAGTTGGGTAAAGTAAATTTTTAAAATCCTATGTGATGGAATGAAGCTTCCACCAAAATTATATAGTTTTTCCAATCATAATCATCAAATCTCGGGTCATAAGCAATCCCTTGTTTTTTTTATAACTTTATTTTTTTATTGGAGTCAATTCAACAGGTGAATTTTTATTTATAACCTTTGTAATTCTTTGACTATGCTCTTCAAGGGCTTGCCTTGAATTGTTCTCTAAAAATGGGCATAAAATTGCGTGGCAGAAGCACTGGAGTAATTTAAAACTTTCCCGATTAAATGAAGACTGTTTCCGCTTTGAGCGCCAGCCAACTTCTAACCGCACTTCTTAAATCATGAACTCTAACGTCCAAGCTTAGCTTCCTTGCTAATCTGAAGTCATGATTTAGAAATATTTACCAACGGTTTTCCTTGTCTGGCAACGGGGAATAGATAAGAGTTATCTGCAAGTTTTGGAATCTTTTTTAATAAAAAAATATTGAAATTATTTTAGAGAGGCAGGACACCGAATTTCCAGATGGTTGCCGTCAGGATCCTTAAAATGGACGGATTCTCCCTTACCTAAAAAAAGGGGCCCACGAAACGGAATATCGTAATTTTTAAGTTCTTCTATAATCTTTGGGAGTTGGTTGCGGTTTGTTCCAAATGCAATATGAGCATAACCATCCTCGCTCAGACAA
>CAWVUN010000283.1:0-3477 GCA_963932495.1 uncultured bacterium | reverse complement strand
AGCGGCAAAAGTGATGGCAGGAAAAAACCTAAAAGAATTGGGCTTTACCGAAGAAATAATTCCAAAATATATATCTGTCAAAGAATCCGTATTTCCATTCATTAAATTCTCTAATGTCGATGTTTTGCTTGGACCGGAAATGAAGTCTACTGGCGAGGTCATGGGAATCGACGTTTCTTTTGGTCGCGCCTTTGCTAAAGCGCAAATAGCGACCGGACTTAAACTTCCCGAATCGGGAACGGCATTTATTAGCGTTAAAGACGAAGATAAACCTGCAGCATTAGCTATAGCCCAACAATTGAGCAAAATGAATTTTAATTTAGTCGCTACGAGCGGAACCGCAAATTATCTTTCTAAGTCTGCTTTGAAAGTTGGATCAATTAATAAGTTTAAAGAAGGCTCTCCCCATGTTGCCGAAGCCATAGAAAAAGGAGAAGTCGACCTGGTTATCAATACTGTTTTTGGATCGCAAGCAATAGAAGATTCATTCACGCTAAGAAGAGCCAGCTTAATGTATAACCTTCCCTACTACACCACTATAGCCGGAGCGGAGGCCATGTTAGAAGCACTTAAAGAATTGCAAAGCGGCCCACTGACCGTAACTTCTCTTCAAGACAGAGTAAGATCACTCTAAAACTCCAGATCAATTTTTGATTATGTTGTGGGATTATGTGAGTGAAACGTTAGGCAAGAATTTTGCTTACGGTAACGACTCAAGGGTGTAGAATTGCCACCAAGGTTTTTTCTTGGTAGATAATAAGTTGCTATTTTTAGGCTTGACCCAATTCTCTTTTTTTAAATCTCCACCGGCAATAATCGTAGCTTCAGCAAAATGCTCGTTAACAACTTTTATTTTAACCACACCTTGCTTTACCCACTTTTCCCCTAGGCTTTGTTGAGTCACTGAGTCGATAAAACTGGAATCCAATGAATATACGGAAAACTTATCCCTTATTTTAGCACCTTGCTTCGAACCCGCATTGATCATCACAGCACCGTTTTCTTCGTCCAACCCTATAATCATCGCCTCAAACGGTAAACTTTGTACCACTTCATTAACATATCCAGCAACATGCCAAACTAAAAAACCCACTTTTTGGGCTACGCCACAATCTTGAATAGTGGCTTCTTTAGGATCCATACTTGCCAGTTTTCTGAAGTTCTTTCTTTTAGTATTTGCAATGTTTGAGCAAAAATTTTCTTTAACTAATGGCTTCCAAGTTCCCCCACATACAACTTCTAATTCAATACCAATCTCTGCGGACGGTTCATTGTTACCTTCCATCTTGGAGCGATTGAGATTGACATTAAAAGTTAAATCTTTCCTTGTATTATCAGTTGAGAGGGAGATTTAGATTCTGTGTTAGGATCAAATTCTATTAAGTCTTATTTCCCCTTCCAAAGAGTGCCATTTAATTTATCTGCTAAAATAGCTACTGGGTTATAATCTTCAGTTCACTCCAATGGGTTGCAAAAGCCCTAACCGCAACTTTTTTTTGTAAAGCAACCCTGTGGCAAAAAACGAGTTCATAGGAGCAGTTCCTAAAACTAGCAAGAACCCAGAAACTAATATTTTTTGTATTCTGGTCATTTTTTAAATAGTTTTTAAAACTGAATTAACGCTTTTTATTGCTTATGGCTTATTATATGCATTTTAAGTTTTTTTCTAAGTTTTCTAGTAAAATCAATTCTTTACATTTAACAAATCAATATCTAAAAATAAAACCTCCGCCATGAAATTCTATCTAAAATCATTATTTGCATTATTATTTATTTTAGGAACCAGCATGTTTTCAGAAGCCAAATCCGTTCCGCTTAAAATGGTATTAATAAAATCAGGCTGCTTCCAAATGGGCACTCCTCAAAATATTGTGTATCATAATGGCATTGAAAACTACCGCGAACGTCCCGTTCATGAGGTTTGCGTTGGTTCGTTTTATCTCGACATCCATGAAACCACTCAAAAAGAATGGGCCGATTCTATGGAAGGCGAAATAAACGTACATAGGACGGCTTATCATGGCGAAAATCTGCCGATGGACCATATCGATTTCCCAGAATCCACTAAGTATTGTAAAAAGCAGGGAAAACGCCTACCGACAGAGGCTGAATGGGAATATGCTGCTCGGGCAGGCTCTTCTACCTTATACCCATGGGGCGACAAAATAAATCGAAAGAATGCATGGTATGTAGGAAGCGCGGTACGTAAACCACATCCCATAGGCACTCGCAAACCAAACTCCTGGGGGCTACACGACATGATCGGAAGTGTGTGGGAATGGACTTCCGACTGGTATGGAGAGTTCTATTATAAATCAAGCCCGAAGGATAACCCCAAAGGCCCAAATGGTGGAAGCTGGCGTGTAATTCGCGGCGGATCGTGGGTTGACGAAGCAGACCAAATCAGGTCAGGAACACGTTTTCCAGGTATGCAAGATGGAACCGAACATTTCCATGTGGGCGTTCGATGCGCAAAAGATAAATAAAGCTCAGGTGAACTTTGGATACTAAAACAATCAATCGGCTCTATTCCAAATTGCATAAAAAGCTCACTGGAGCGGAATCGGAACTAGATTATAAAAATAATTTTGAGCTTCTAATCGCTGTTCTTCTAAGCGCTCAATCTACCGATAAAACCGTTAACTCGGTAACTAAAGGGTTATTTACGAGCTGTCCTTCTCCTAAAGATTTTATAAAAACGGGAGAAACTAAGGTAAGACACCTGATTAAAAGAATTGGCCTGGCCCCCACTAAAGCAAAAAATATCATCAAAACGTGTACAATTTTATTAAATGAACATAAAGGGCAAGTCCCCGACAATCGAAAAGACTTAGAGAAACTTCCGGGAGTGGGTAGAAAAACCGCCAACGTGGTCCTCAACGAAAGCTTCGGCATTCCAACGATCGCGGTAGATACTCACGTTTTCCGAGTATCAAATCGAACGGGCTTAGCTACTGGAAAAACAGTAAAAATAACGGAAGAAAAATTATTAAAAGTCACTCCAAAAAAATGGCTTTTAGATGCTCATCGATATCTTATCTTGCACGGACGTTACGTGTGTAAAGCCAAAAACTTCTCGTGCAACGAATGCGTCATTCTTAACGAGTGCGAGTTTCCAGATAAAGTCTTATGAACTCCCCTATCGAAACTCATCGGAACTTTAAGGAAATCTTAGACCGACTTGAAAGCTTTTCTCGATCAGAAAAAATCCCCGTAGAAATTTTGGAAGAGATTACTGCCGATGGCAGTTCATTACCCATCGTAAAACTTGAACTAAAGTCTTTATCTGACACTCCAAAAAAAGTTTTAATTTCTGGTGGCATTCACGGCGACGAGCCCGCCGGAGTTGAAACCATTTGTGAGTTTATGGAAAATAAACTTTACAAGCCTCACTTGCACCATTGGCAGATAACCATTTTGCCTTGTTTAAACCCGTCCGGATACCAAAGAGACTCAAGAAATAACTATGAAGATAAA
>CAWVUN010000282.1:0-3480 GCA_963932495.1 uncultured bacterium | reverse complement strand
CATCCTTTTGTCTATCAAAAGAGTTGGCGATTCGACAATATCGACACTCCAATTAAAGCCTTTAGCCTTGAGTCTGCCTTCATTGCTTTGAATCGTTTCTTGTAAGAACTCGTCCATCTTCACTGGAAGCATTTTTAATTCCATGCTCTTTGGGTCAGATTTACTCGCTTCTAAAATATTCTCAATAAGAGCGGAAAGACGTTCCGTATCGGCTAACATTGTTTCTATAAAATCTTGGGATTCTTCTTTAGAAACATCCTGGTATTTCAAAGTCTCAAGGTACAATTGAATCGAAGCTAGAGGCGACTTTAACTCGTGCGAAACACTGGAAACAAAATTGCTCTGCATTTGATTTAACTTCGCTTGTTTAGTCCAATAAACAAAAATTAGATAAACTCCCGCCAAAATCGTCAGCATTAAAAAACTTCCCTCTAGCAAAACCACCCAATTGAACCCGGCGGTTAATAAATCGGGACGCAGCCGACGGGCAAAATCTTGGAACTGGGCACTTTTCTCAATATACCAATCAACTCCAATCGCCATTAATATCACCCAGGCAATTTGAACGCCAATAAAGATAATAACGGGATGGAATAAACTTTTAAACTTCGGACGCATAATAACTCTAAGTTTTTCAGACAGTTCTCATAATTGGGTTCAACAATTCAAAAAACAGCTAATACTTTATTTTTTCAGTAGTTGCAACAGTTTGCAAGATTTTTTTATTCAGGTATTTTTACATAAGTTTTACAATTTTATTTTGTATTGAGATTTATACTGTGTTCGTTGATTATTCTAAAACCTTGGAAAGGATAGATATGAATCAGTCTGAATCGACCTCCCCCTATCTTTCGTTTAATACAGGTCCCTTTTTGTTTTTGGCCTCTATTCACGTTGGGGCTCTATTTGCTTTTATTCCGTCTTTTTTCTCTTGGACGGCTTTCGCTTTGTTTATTTTTCTACATTGGTTGACTTGCTCGATAGGAATTTGTTTGGGCTATCATCGCTTTCTCACACACCGGGGATTCGACTTGCCAAAATGGGTAGCTTACACCGTAGTTTTTATTGGTGCCTTAGCCTGCCAAAATGGCCCTATCAAATGGGTGGCTCAACATCGCATCCATCATGCAGGTTCAGATACCGAAGACGACCCGCATAGCGCAGCAAAAGGTTTTTGGTGGTCGCATATTACTTGGATGTGCTACGAGCATAAGACATTTGACGATCCTAAAGTCATAGAACAATACGCCAAGGACCTCATAGACGATCCTTTTTATAATTTTTTAGATAAATACTTTATAGCCATTCAGTTTGCCTTTGGCTTCATATTGTTAGCTATTGGCGGCTGGTCTTTTGTTATTTGGGGTATTTTTGCCCGACTAGTTATCGCTTACCACGGCACTTGGTTCGTTAACAGTGCCTCTCATATGTTTGGCTACAAAAATTTCAAATTAGATAAAGATCTTTCCACCAACTGTTGGTGGGTTGGATTATTAGCCTATGGAGAAGGCTGGCACAACAACCATCATGCATTTCCTAAATCGGCGCGACACGGTTTACTAGCTTCGGAGATCGATATGACCTGGATGGCCATTTGTTTCTTAAGAATGCTAGGGCTGGCCAAAAACATTAAGGTTGCGGAACTCAACCCAAAAACCGAATCAGAAGAAGTTATGGCTGAATCGTTTTTTACAGCGACTATGGTGAGACAAGCCGTTTAAATAATATATAGTAAAAAAAGCCCAGTTCCTGGTTGGAGCCGGGCTTTTTTTATGCGTCATCGAAAGTAAACTCCACAAAGTACCCCGTATATTTCCTTAAATTAATCACCTTATTGCCAAACATAAGGTATTGACCTTTGATTCCTGTCAACACTCCAGAGAGCTCTGGCTCCTTTTCCAAATTATGACTGGAAACTTTCACGGGATGCTCTTTAATAGGATATGATAATTCCTGCAAACTTTCATTGCGAACTAGGTATTCCTTCATTTCTGGAGGTGCCCAGCCTAAAGCCTTTTCACGAAATTCTTCCAAGTCAGCGGCGACAATATCACCATTCAACATTTTTCTCCAGTTCGTTTTATCTGCCATGTGTTTTGCCAAAGCCACTTCTATTTGACCCGCAAACTTCCTCTGAGGAGTTCTGGCAATGATCAAGCCTTTAACAGCGCCTTGATCTATCCATCGACTAGGAATATTAAAGTGTCGAGTAACACCTACCTTAACTCCCGACGTTAAGGACAAATAAACAAAGTGTTCGATCTTGCAATACTTCTGAAAATATTTACGGTCGGTTTCGTCTCCAAACTCATGCACGCAAAGCTCCGGCTTCAACAGACAAGGATCGTTTTCAGGCAAATCTCGAAAGCAAGGATAGCAATAACCATCTGCATATGTTTTTTTAATCTTCGTTTCGCACTCAATACACGCGATCTTACCTAAATATTTAAGTGTTACTTTTTTACCGACTTGAGGGGTAATCGGCGTGAGTGCCTCGTCTAGAACAAGGCTATAATTTATCGGGATCCCATCTTCGTGAGCCATTTTTTCTAACTGTCCAGAAACCTTAGTCATTTTATTTTTCTAATTTTTAATTAAAATGAAATGGAGATAGTCATCCGATAGGACGACGTTGGGAAAAGTGACGCAAAGCAAAAACAGCAAAAAGGATCGCTCCAACAGCCGTAGCGACATCGAAAATTAAAAGCGACACGCTAAATAGAATTGTATAAAAAATCACCTTCGCCATAATAATTTTCTAACCGTAAAACGAGTTCACCTTCCCATCAACATAAACCACTCTTCAAGTCGGTTTATTTTTAAATAAGAATTTGTTTCACGTAGTTCGCCCATTGGCGCCGAACCGCCGTCACCGCCATAATTATGACCCGGAAATAAAATTACCTCGTCTTGAATCTTAGAGAGTTTAGTCGTTAGTGTATGAAACAACGTTTCGCTATCGCCACCCGGTAGATCAACTCGACCGCAGCCTTGCAAAAACAAAGTATCTCCAGCAACTAGATTATCTTGAACGCGGAAACATTGCGAACCGGGTGTATGCCCTGGAGTGTGTAAACAAGATATTTCAACAGCCCCTACTTTTACTATCTCTTCACTATCGACAAGCTTCATATCTTCCATAGAGATACCCGTAACCTGCTTCACGCCTTCGGCTTCATGTTTGTTAACATAAATCGGCACAGGGTTTCTATCCATCAAATCGGAAAGACCATTGATATCCATCCCAAAAATATGTCCGCCCACATGATCAGGATGATAATGCGTCACCAAAGCTCCGATCAATTTCATCCCGTCAGCCTCTACGATTCCCAACAAATCGTCAATATCATAAGCGGGGTCGATAATAACGCACTCGCGCGTATTCTTATCTCCTAATAAATAAACAAAATTTGCCATCTGTTGGGCAGGACCATTTTTTTTCGCGAAATCTCTTCCGGAAAGCAATTGTCTAAAATAAAA
>CAWVUN010000281.1:0-3489 GCA_963932495.1 uncultured bacterium | reverse complement strand
CTTCAAAAATCACTTTTCCCGACGATGGTTCGATTAATCTATTCACACATCTCAGTAACGTTGATTTCCCAGACCCGCTTTTTCCCAAAACAACGAGAAACTCTCCACTTCGCGCTTGAAATGAAACTTTCTTTAAAGCATCAACTCCATTAGGGAAGGTTTTTGTAAGACTTTCAATTTTCAACATGACTTTTTAAAAAAGGGAGTTTTTTATTGAAGAGTCGAAGAGTCGAGATTCAATAATTTTCGAGCTCTCCTAACAGGGTCGAACAACGCGTCAAAATCTATCAACTCACTTATGCCATAAATCCTTTTAAGAGCTTTCGCTCCTTTCTCATCTTTTGACAAATCACGGAGCCCTCTCTTTATAGCTTCTTTGACTGCCGGGTCTAATTTTTTGGATGCACATACCGTATCGTTTGGAATTTCCTTAGTATAGGCAATAATGCGAGTTTCTTTAAAGATCTGAGGATATCCCTTCGCTAAAGCCGCTCGCGCATCGTCATATGTCGCTCCAACATCAACCTTCCCTTTCAATACAGAAAAAATAACCGCGTTGTGCGATCCGGCAAATATTGACTTCGAAAAAAAATGATCGGGAGAAATCCCTTTAGATAAAAGTAAAGTCTTCGGAAATATATGGCCTGATGTGGAGGCAGGGTCAACATAAGCCATCCGTTTTCCCTTTAGGTCTTTTAGCGTTTTAATTCCACTGTCTCTTTTAACAATAATTTGACCACGATAGGTAGGACTGCCAAAACGAGAAACAATTAACAATAAATCTACGTCGTATTTATCTTTTGCTAAAACATAACTAAATGTAGCCAGCCAGCCAATGTCAACCTTATTAGCACCCATTGCTTCAATAGCGGCAGCATAACTCGTAGCCACTTTCGCTTCAACAGATAAACCCGTTTTTTTTGAGAGTAAATCTGCTATTTCTTTACCTTCTGTAAGAATGGCTTGTGAGTCCCCAGAAGGAACGAAAATCATTTTTACAGGGTTTTCAGGCGTACCTTTTTCTGCAGCATTAACACTATTTGGATGCTCAATTATCAAAAACACCCAAAATAACACTCCCAATAACCGAATTATATCCTCAAAAAAACGACACAAATCATATCCTCCTCTTTTTTTTGGATTAGTATAACTTAAGTGTTAAAGTTCCAAGGAGAATCAAATTTATATTCCTTAACTTAAATATTAGAACTATATTAAAAATAATGACTCTAAAAGATTTAAGACCTCGTTTCCCCAAGCCCTGAAAAATCCTTTTATCATTTTCCCACCTTACATAAATATAAAATAAATGCCCTCGCGCCTGGCCTTAATATATAAGAAATTAATTTTAGATAACCCGTGGACATCTATAATTTTTGTCGTCTTATTCGTTACTGGAATTGGCTTGAATGCTGTGAACTTTAGGTTAGACGCTTCTGCAGAATCATTAGTCTTAGAAAATGACCCTTCGCTAGATTATTACAGGACCGTATCAAAAAATTATGGAGGAGACGATTTCCTCTTAATTACCTTTAAGCCTAAACACGATATGATGTCGGAAGAAACTCTTTCCGCACTAAAAAAATTACGAGACGAATTATCTAATACACCAAGAGTGTTAAAGGTAAATACCATTTTAGACGTGCCTTTGCTTAATAGCCCCAAAGTAAGGCTTTCAAAACTTTCTACAGACATCAAAACTTTAGAATCACCTGGACTCGATAAAGAATTAGCCCGGAAAGAATTTAAAGAAAGCCCAATTTATAACAATCTTTTGATAAGCAAAGATGGCAATACAACTGTTCTTCAGATTGTGTTCGAACGCGATCAAAAATATTACGATCTGCTTTATAAGCGCAACGATTTACGCAAAAAATTCAATCAAAATAAATTAACCAACGAAGAAAAAGAAGATTTCAAAAAAATTGTTCAAGAATTTAGCTCATATCATGACTTTGTTAACGACCGCCAAGCAAAAGAAATCGAAACTGTCCGGGCAATAATGAACAATTACCGCGATTCTGCTGAAATGTTTCTTGGCGGAGTTGGAATGATCACTTCAGATATGATTGGATTCATTCGGCACGATATGAGCGTATTTGGAGTTGGCGTCATGCTTTTTCTAATTATTGCTTTAGGTTTTTTCTTTAGAAAACTTCGATGGGTCGCTCTTCCTCTCGCATGTTGTTTTATTTCCGCCTTTGTCATGCTTGGTTATTTAGGTTTATTTGACTGGAAAGTAACCGTAATCTCTTCAAATTTCGTATCCATTCTCTTAATCATCACTATGGCCTTAACCATTCATTTGATTGTGCGATATAGGGATTTACATGCTGAAAACCCTGAGACTGACCACAAGACCCTGGTTTTCCAATCAACCACGGATATGGCACGCCCATGTTTTTATACTGCGTTAACAACAGCGGTCGCGTTCAGTTCTCTAGTAGTTAGCGGCATTCGCCCAGTCATTGATTTTGGATGGATGATGACCATTGGGGTCGCTTTCGCGTTTGCTCTAAACTTTATATTTTTCCCTGCAGCTTTGAGTCTGTTATCACCCGAAAAACCAGGCTCTAACATTGATCCAACCAAAGAGATGACAGAGGCTATTGGTGCCTTTGCACAAAAACGACGGAACGCCATTTTTATCGGTTCGGGCTTATTAGCTGCATTAAGTATCGTTGGAATATCAAAGTTAGAAGTAGAAAATCGTTTTATCGACTACTTTAAAAGCACTACAGAAATCTACCAAGGAATGTTGATCATTGACAAAAATTTGGGAGGAACAACTCCCTTAGACATAATCATTGACGCCGACCAAGAGTTTTACGACTACGTAGAATCTTTAAAAAATGAGGCAAGGGGATCGCTTGAAGATCCATTCGGGGATCCTTTTGAAGATCCTTTCGCAGAAAATGACGCAGAATATTCAGAAGACTCCTTTGAAGATCCATTTGAAACCGATGAAAATAAACAGAATGCTCCCCAAAGCGAAAACTTTTGGTTTCACCCCGATCCCTTACTCAAAGTAGAAAAAATACACGACTATTTCGAAAGTTTGCCCCAAATTGGAAAAGTACAATCTATCGCAACTTCTATCAAAGTATTTCGACAATTAAACGATGGAAAAATGCCTGACGACTACGATTTAGCACTAATTAGAAAATTAATGCCAGCGGACGTGAAAAACGCATTAATAGCTCCTTATTTATCCGAAGATGCCAATCAAATCCGAATCACAATGCGCCTAATTGATTCAGATCCCAGCTTAAGACGTAAAGAGCTTTTGGATAAATTAAAAAAATATTTAGTTGAAGATCTTATGTTTCCCGAAAAAGATGTGCACCTAACCGGAATGGTGAAACTTTATAGCAACATGCTACAGAGCCTCTTCAAATCTCAGATTTTAACATTGGGAGCCGTTTTTGGCAGTATTCTAGCGATGTTTGTGATTTTATTTAGAAATATTTCATTATCTTTCCTGGCTAT
>CAWVUN010000280.1:0-3505 GCA_963932495.1 uncultured bacterium | reverse complement strand
AAGTTAAAAAGAAGAAAAATAAGTCTTAAAAACCATGGTCCGCAAGTTGACGAACATGGCATTCATTTGGCTGAGTTTAAAATTGGAAAGCTACGATTAGATACGAAAAGTTTGTTTTCTCTAAATTGGAAATTTGGAAAACAATCAAATTGGGAGAAAAAAGGCGTAACAAAAGAGTATTTAGACAATCTAAAAGACGAGTGGGTTAAAAAAGCGGAAGAAAGTGGGTGGATAAAACCACGAGCAAGGTTTGCTCTACTCCCTGCGCAATCAGACGGGGATGAATTAGTTATATATGATCCGATTGATTCAACTTTAGAGCTAAATAGAATTTTATTTAATGTCTGCATTGGAAAGGGTCAAAAAGATAAATTCTCGGTTGCACAATATTTTCATTCTAAAGAATCCGGAGTGATGGATGTTGTTGGTTTGGCACTTTGTACATCAGGAAATGAGGTGGATGGCGTAATATCTAATTTTAAGAAGGAAAATGATTCTGAGTCAGGTTTGTTATTACAAGGACTAGGGGATAGGGTTGCAGAGGACTTAGCTGAATATATCCATAATTTATTGAGGCAAAGATTAGGCATCAAAAAAGAAAAGGTAGGGCAGCGATACAGCCCCGGTTATGCTGCATTGGAAGATATGCGGAACAATCAAGTTATTCACGAAATTCTTAAGGGACAAGATATCGGAGTTACCTTGACGGGTGCAAATGAGTTTGATCCACCGAGTACGACAGGTTGTATTATTTGTTTTCATAAAGAAGCAGGTTATTCATGATAGTTAGGTTATTTAACGCTTAAGCAAAATTAATTAAAACCGATAAGTTTTTATAATAAAATTGATTAATTAGCTCCTTCAAAGTTTGATGGGTTTACGTGGAGCAGTCAATCATGAAAAAATAAAATCTTGTATTATCAATGACATTTGCTAAAATAATAAAAAAGATTTAAAAGAAGAACGACTTCAAATGATTTTTTAGTGTTTTGAAAGTTAAGCAATACCTTTTCAAACAAAGGGTTTAATTATGTTTAAAAGATTTACTGAAAGAGCCAGAAGAGTCATTATCCTTGCGAGAGAAGAAGCAGAGCTGTACCGGAATGAATATTTAGGTACGGAGCATATTCTGCAAGGAATTTTAAAGGATGGCGGTGGGATTGCTATTGCTATCGTGCAAAAAGCAGGAATCGATATTTCTCAAATTAAACAGGAACTTGAAAAAAATTTCCCAAAGAGTTCTAACTCTTTGATTGTGGGGGATATACCGTTTACATCTAGGGCAAAAAAAGTTCTAGAATTTGCGGTGGAAGAAGCTCGTTCTGTAAATCATAACTATATCGGGACTGAACATCTACTTCTAGGTTTGCTTAAAGAAAAAGAAGGTGTTGCTTGTCGCGTATTGAATAGTTTTGGTATGTATTTTGAGGATGTTAAGGAAAAGATTCTTGAGATGCTAAAAGAGCCAACTCATCAATCAAAAGAGTCTGGAAAAACTCCAACTTTAGATGAGTTTAGTCGTGATTTAACACAAATGGCTGTAAATGGAAAGTTGGATCCAATTATTGGTAGGAGTACTGAGATAGAGCGGGTTATTCAAATTTTAAGTCGTCGTACTAAAAATAACCCAGTATTAATCGGAGAGCCAGGGGTTGGTAAAACTGCAATCATTGAAGGATTAGCTCAATTAGTTATTGAGCGAGAAGTTCCTGAAACGTTGTTTGGTAAAAGAGTTGTTGCTTTAGATTTAGGTTCGTTGATTGCCGGAACTAAGTATCGTGGTCAATTTGAAGCTCGCCTAAAAGGAATAATGAAAGAAATTCTCCAAAATGAAAATATTATTTTGTTTATAGATGAGCTTCATACATTGGTTGGTGCCGGAGCAGCTGAAGGATCAGTCGATGCTTCAAATATGTTGAAGCCGGCTCTTTCTCGTGGAGAAATTCAATGCATCGGGGCTACAACTATTGAAGAGTATCGAAAATACATAGAAAAGAATGGGGCTTTAGAAAGACGTTTTCAGCCAATTACGGTTAATCCTCCTACTGTGGAAGAAACTATCGAGATTATTAAAGGGTTGAAAGTGCCTTACGAAGTTCATCATAAGGCAAAAATTACAGATGAAGCTATTGTTACAGCAGTCCGATTTGCAGACCGTTATATTAGCGACCGATTTTTACCTGACAAGGCTATAGACGTGATAGATGAGGCAGGGTCGCGGGTCAGGTTGAGGAAGATGACTCAATCTCCAGAGATGAAAGTTATTCATAAGGAAATAGATAAAGTCGTTCGCGAAAAGAAAACTTGTATTGAGAGTCAAGAGTTCGAGAGGGCTGTTGATCTTCGAGACAAGGAAGAAGAGCTGCGAGAGAAGCTTGACGCTGAAAAAAAAGAATGGGATGACCAGCAAGAACAAAGCGAGCCAAATATAACCGAGGAGGACATCGCGGCAGTTGTTTCAAGTATGACAGGTATTCCTCTGTCGAGAATTGAGGAAAAGGAATCAAATAGACTTAAAAATATGGAATCTGAGTTGAGCTCCAAGGTAGTGGGGCAGCCAGAGGCCGTTAAGGTTATTACTAAGGCTATTAGACGTTCCCGTTCAGGTCTAAAAGATGCGCGCCGTCCTATTGGTACTTTTATGTTTATGGGGCCGACCGGTGTTGGTAAGACAGAGTTATGTGCTAGTTTGGCTGAGTTCTTGTTTGGCGATAGAAACTCATTGATTAGGCTGGATATGTCAGAGTATACGGAAAAGTTTAATGTTTCCAGGCTGACAGGAGCACCTCCAGGTTATGTAGGTTTTGAAGATGGTGGGCAACTTACTGAAAAAGTTAGAAGGAAACCATATTCTGTTGTGCTGTTTGATGAAATCGAGAAAGCAAACCCAGAGGTTTTTCATTTGTTATTGCAAATAATGGATGATGGTCGGCTGACGGATAGTTATGGGCGAGCGATTGATTTCAAAAACACAGTGATCATTATGACCTCTAATCTTTCTGCTGGTATGTTAGAAAAAGGTAAAAGTTTGGGGTTTCATAAAGATGACATAGAGCTTCAGCACGATAAGATGAAAAAAGACCTAAAACAAGACCTTAAGAAGACGTTCAATCCTGAATTTTTGAACAGAATCAGTGAGGTTGTGGTTTTTAATCCGCTGGAGTTGGAAGAAATAGTTAAGATTTTAGATATTCAATTAGATCAATTGAATGAGCAGCTTATTCAGCAAGGATTGACTATCGATGTATCGTTAGATGCTAAGAAGTGGATTGCTGAAAAAGGTTATGATAAAAATTATGGAGCAAGACCTTTAAAGCGAGCTCTTCAAAAGCATGTTGAAGATATTATTTCTGACTTAATGCTAGATGGTAAATTTAAAAATGGTGGTGTTATTGAAGTCGTTCTCCAGAATGATGAATTAGTTTTTAATGAAAAGGTAGGTGCTTTAGATACTGCGATTTCTTAATTAAAGCTTTATCCGTTGTTTTCAAAATTTTTTTAAAGT
>CAWVUN010000279.1:0-3517 GCA_963932495.1 uncultured bacterium | reverse complement strand
CAGGAAACAGTCGAACGTCAAAGGAACGCGGCTTGATAATCTTCCCATACTCCACGTTTGACTATAACTCAAATCATTTTTGTTGTTCCTTAAAAGCTAGTAATAGTAATTTATGTTGAAAAATTGATTTTGGACGAAAGAGTGCTAAAAATTTAGTTTTAAAAGAAAATTGACGGTATAATAACAGTAATTCTATTTAATAACCCTTCTTTCAAAAAAGAGAAAAAATGAGCGAATTAGATTCTGAAATGATTAAAGATTTTTGTGAAGAAGCGTTGGAGATTACCGATCAATATGGGGCAGAAGAAGGATTATCGTTTCTAATAGGAAATAAGTTTTTTGAAGTACTAAGAAATTTGAGAGAAATCCAAAATAAGTCTAAGTTTTTGTTTCCATTTGAAGGCGATCCATCTTTTGATTTTGCGTTAGAGCAAAGAAAACGGCTTAATTCCCCGTTTGAAAATACTCAGAATTTCGATCAATTTTTGCAAAAAATAGAAAGATTAAAAGAAACTAGCGAATTTTTTGTAAAAGAAATAAAAGTGACCTTCGATTCTAATGACATTCAGGATTATTTATCTTCTTATCCTATTCTGGGAGTTGAAGATGAATCGCTTTTTGAATCTGCACCTGATAAGGATTTTCTTTCACTCGGAAATGCGCTGGATGAAATTCGGGATATCTTTTATATTGAGGAAATGAAAAAGATGTTTCTTGGTATAGAAAAAGATAAAGCTATATGATTAAACCGGTTAAACAAAGCACACGTATGATTCTTGCCTTTTTGATATTGTGCGTTGCTACTTTTTCTGTTCTCTATACGGGGCCAGAGTTTGGCTTCGTATGGCAGGTAATTTTTTCTTCTTTTTTATTATTTCTTTTATTTTGGTTAATTACTTAAGTTTGTCGTTTTTAAAAAAATGACAATACGATCGCTATTATTGACATACCCAATGCTGCGATGGCGAATATCTTGACTTGGGCCGCTTGTTTTGCCGCTTCGGCTAACTTCTCTTGAGTATATACCTTCATCTCCTTCTGGATTTCTTCAGTTGCTTTTGTTTTGATTTGGGCAGTTTTTTCTTCGACAACTCCTTCCAAACTTTCTAGCGTTTTTTGAGTTAATGGCTCAAATTTTTTATCGATTTCTTCTTGCACAATAAACTTACTTTCTTTTTGCAAGTTATTCATTCGGTTGTCAATTTGTTCTAATTTCGTTTTAATGTGTTTTTCAACTTTTGGCCCCAGGTTTTCCTGTATCAATTCTAGGCTATCTTTAGCATTTGCAACAGCTAGATGAAGGTTCTCTTCGATTTCTTCTTCAAGAGATTCCTTTTTAGTTTCGATATAGTCTTTTAGTTTTTCGATTTCTTCATTTGCTTTGTTTTCTAATTCATCCGGTAATGCCATCTCATTTGTCCCAATATTAAAATAGCCTGATAAGCAGGCGCGTTACAATTATACCCCTACCAATAGTTACAGAATAAAAGCTGGGTTTTTATTAGATGCTGCAGGCTAAAGGTTTGCGTTGAACCCTTAACTTGAAAAATATCAATGAGATAATGACTTTTTATGGATCTGTGTTGAGCTTGACTAACATAAACCAGTCGGGTACCTTAATTTATATGAATTTAGCTTTTCCCGAATACGTCCATTTGTTTAAAAATTACATTATCGTTGAAAAAAACGGTTCAAGCCATACTATTACAAACTATCTAAGCGATCTCAATCAATTTTATTCGTTTTTAAGCAAATCTGGGCATGTCTCACAGAGTGAAAAGTTGCAAATTGGCAAAATAGATAGAACGGTGGTTCGATCTTATATGAGCTATATGTCAAAAAAGTCTTATTCGGGAGCTACTATGGGCAGAAAACTCGCTTCTTTGAGCTCTTTTTTTAAATTTCTTTGTAGAGAGGGTTATTTAGAAAGTAACCCTGCTAGCTCTATACCAGTTCCCAAAAAAGCGGCGAAACTTCCTAGCTTTTTAACTCCAGACGAAATGTTTTCAATATTGGAACTTCCTGAAAAAAAATCTTTTATAGGGACTAGAGATCAGGCTATACTGGAGCTTTTTTACAGCTCTGGTATTCGTGTTGGAGAATTGGTTAGCTTATCGCTAGCGAATGTTGACCTGGGCGAAAGAAGCTTAAGGGTAAAAGGTAAAGGTAAGAAAGAGCGTTTGGCTCCATTTGGAAACAAATCCGCAGAAGCTTTATGTGCATACTTTCCGTTTAGAACTCAATTAATTGAAAAACGGAAACCTGCTTCAATACCTGATGAGTTGTTTTTAAATTTTCGCGCTACAGGTATTTCAAGTCGTGGTGTTAGAAAGGCATTGATTCGTTATTTGAGCCCCACTATAGCCATGGGTCGGGTGTCTCCCCATACGTTTCGGCATACTTTTGCTACTCATATGTTAGAAGGGGGTGCAGATTTGAGGACTATTCAAGAGCTTTTGGGACACTCTCATTTAAGCACCACTCAAAAATATACTCATCTAACTGTTGACCAATTAATGAAGACCTACGATCAAGCTCATCCAAGAGCTCAAGTTTCTAATATTGAACCTCCCTTTAGGAAGAATTAACTTACTTGCGTAAATTGAAGTTAAGATAGTTGCAATAAATTTTTAATCGTACAATTGGAATTTCGAAATATGATGCGTGGAACTACTATTTTGTCAGTAAGGCATAAAGGAAAGGTAGCCATGGCTGGAGACGGTCAGGTTACTTTAGGGCACACTGTTGTCAAAAGCACTGCTCGGAAACTTCGTCGCATGTACAATGACACGATTGTTGGTGGGTTTGCAGGATCTACTGCGGATGCGTTTTCTTTGTTTTCTAAATTTGAGGAAAAGCTCGAAAAGTATCAAGGTAACTTAACTCGTTCTGCAGTTGAATTAGCTAAAGACTGGCGGACAGATAAAATGTTACGCCGTTTGGAAGCTATGTTGGTTGTTATCGATGAAGATCAATCGTTATTGCTATCTGGTACTGGTGACGTTATTGAACCTGATGACGGTATTATTGGCATCGGTTCTGGAGGAATGTACGCTTATGCTGCCGCGAAAGCAATGGTTTTACACTCAGATAAGAGCGTCCGAGAAATTGTGGAAGAATCGATGAAAATCGCAGGGGATATTTGTATTTATACTAATTCAAACCTCATTGTTGAGGAGCTATAAAAATTATGGAAAATTCGATTGCCGCCTTTTTATCAGCGGATATCGATCAAAATTCTTTAGGGTCAATGACTCCAAAAGAAATTGTCGAAGAGTTAAATAAGTATATCGTGGGACAAAATAAAGCTAAAAGAGCTGTTGCCATTGCTTTACGTAATCGGTGGAGACGACGCCAGTTGCCTGAAAACTTACGAGACGAAGTTGCGCCGAAAAATATTTTGATGATTGGTCCCACTGGCGTTGGTAAAACTGAAATCGCTCGACGATTAGCTAAGTTAACAAATTCGCCTTTTATCAAAGTAGAAGCTTCAAAATATACGGAAGTAGGTTATGTC
>CAWVUN010000278.1:0-3528 GCA_963932495.1 uncultured bacterium | reverse complement strand
GAAGAAAAGACGCGGATTTCCCGGTTCTTTAATGATCCCGCACAATCTTCCTTTCACATTACTAGGAGCAGGTTTACTTTGGTTTGGATGGTTTGGCTTCAACGCGGGTAGCGCTCTAGCATCCAATGGTTTGGCTTCATTAGCCTTTATTAATACCCAAATTGCCGCTGGAATGGGAATGATCGGGTGGATGTTGGCCGAATATATTAAAGTAGGAAAAGCTAGTGCCCTTGGTGGAGCATCTGGAATAATTGCTGGATTAGTAGCCATAACACCTGCCGCAGGCTTTGTAGAACCAGGATGGTCCATGGTAATTGGGATTGTTGCTGGATATATTTGCCAGGTAGCGGTTACTTTGAAAATCAAACTGGGATATGACGACTCCTTAGATGCCTTTGGTATTCATGCAATTGGAGGAGCCTGGGGAGCTCTTGCAACGGGTCTTTTTGTCACAGTAGGAGGAACAGGGTTATTACAAGGAAATATTAAGCAGGTGGGAATACAAGTGGTCGGAATTTTAGCCGCCGCCTTATATTCCTTTGTCATAACTTACGGCTTAGTAATGGTCATTGATAAAACCATTGGCTTTAGAGTCGAAGATGAAGAAGAAGAAATGGGTCTCGACACCACCCAACATGGGGAAACAGGCTATAATATGGTATAAGCATATTACTTTTCCATAACTTAAAATAAATTGACAAATATAAATTTCTAGTTATATTATGTAGAATTTTATTAATTTTGTAACGCTTTGGAGGAGGCCTGCATGAAAAAACTTTTATCCTGCATCCTTGCATGTTTATTAGGGTTTTCAACCATATCAAGCTTAGTTAGTGCTGAGCCCGCTTTGGAGTTATTAAAAGATATTGAAGTGCATGGCTTTGCCACTTCATCATATTCATATAACTTAAATAAACCTAGCACAGGTGTTAATGCTTTTCGTGTTTATGATACCGATGATAATGCATTTAAGTTCGATAACTTCGAAATGGTTCTCAAGAAAGACACCCCGAACAAAGGGGATATTGGTTTTAGAGTTGACTTAACCTACGGTTTTAGCCATCCAGAAGTTAATAAGTCTTCCAGAGGACCCAATGTAGCTGGGGTTGATGTTTCAGATGATGAATTTGACCTACAGATTGCTTTTGTTTCCTATAACGTACCAGTTGGAAACGGATTACAGTTAGATTTTGGTAAATTTGCCACCAACATCGGATCTGAAGTAATGGATGGTTATGACGGGTTCAATTACAATTTTTCTAGAACTTTTGCTTTTAGCTTTGGACCATTCACTCACACGGGTATGCGCGCAAATTACTCATTAAATGAAATGGTTGGTCTGCAGTTTTTTGTTGCAAATGGTCAAGACAATACATCTGAAGATAACGATGGAAAGTCTATAGGTGCTCAAATTTCTGTTGCTCCAATGAATAACGTCGCTCTTTACTTCAACTATTTTGGCGGTCCGGAAGCTCAAACTGGCGATGCAGGCAACTCTGATGACTTCAGAAACTTTTACGATTTCGTTGGTGAAATTAATTTCACCGACTCTACCTTGTTTAACGTTGATGTCGTATACGGATCTGAAGACAACGCATTAGGTGCTGGATTAGACGCAAACTGGTTTGGCTTTGCCGGAATCATTCGGCACGATTTCAATAACTGGTTTTCACTAAATTTCCGTGGCGAATATTTTGACGACGAAGACGGATTTAGATCAGGAACTGTTCAAGAATTAGTAGCTTTTTCTGTTACTCCAGAAATCCGAATTCATAATAATTTCGTTGTACGAGCTGAATACCGGCATGACGATTCCGATAAAAATGTATTCGCCGATGAAGGTGTAGCTGACGATAGCCAAGATACCCTTGCGTTGAACGCTCTATTCTACTTCTAGTAAGATCATTTAATTTAAGCCCAGAAAGGTTAAACCTTTCTGGGCTTTTTTTATTTGTATTTAACTCTCAAAGTTAAACTCCTCTTTCATTTCCCCTACCTAAAGTTATAGAATAAATAGATATAAACCTTTAAAGCATTTAGAAGATGACTGAAGACCAAAACACGATCGTTTATATATTATTTTTAAACGGGATACTTTTCCTAGGATTGAATTTTGTAGCGAATGCTATTGTATTCCCAGGAGAACGAGATTCAAAAGTTCGCGGCTACATGTTCATTGTCGCTGTGATCACTGCATTTTCATCGCAACAGGAATTTCGCGGCTTAGTAGCTCTTGGTTTCGCTACAGACAAAGTTCAAACAGTTTTGTTGATGGGATTCATAGTTCCAACCTTCTTGCTCTCCTTGGTCTATTACCGGTTCAAAAAAAACCGAATCTTAAAAGAACGGTATATCAATGAATCTAAAGAGGATCCCGATGGACATAATTGACCTGAGAAGCGATACCGTCACCCAACCAACGAACGAGATGCGAGAAGCCATGAAGAACGCTTCCGTTGGCGACGATGTTTTTAACGAAGATCCAACGGTCAATGAATTGCAAAACTCTGCTGCGAAGAAACTTGGTAAAGAGTCTGCTCTCTTTCTCCCAAGCGGCACCATGGCAAACTTAGTAGCCGTTTTAAGTCATTGCGGAAGAGGCAACGAAATTATCATAGGGGACCGCTCGCACATATTTCTTAACGAAGCGGGAGGCATATCTGCTCTTGGCAGCGTTCATCCACATACCCTAAAAAATAAAGACGACGGAACCATTGATTTAAAGCAACTTGCAAACGCTATCCGAAGATCAAATATCCATTACCCACCTACCCGATTAATTTGTTTAGAAAATACCCACAACTTTTGCTTTGGAACTCCAATAAAAGTTGATTATTCTGCTAAAGTATCAGATCTAGCAAAATCAAATAACTTAAAAATTCATTTAGACGGAGCGCGTATTTTTAATGCGGCAATTGCATTAAATTTGGATGTAAAAGAATTAACTCAGCATGCAGATTCGGTCATGTTCAGCCTCTCAAAAGGCTTGTCCGCCCCAGTGGGTTCCATTCTTTGTGGGACGGAAGAGTTTATTACTAAGGCTAAAAAGAACCGTAAAATGCTTGGTGGGGGTATGCGCCAATGTGGACATCTTGCCGCTTCCGGTCTAATTGCATTAGAAGATCATTCAAAACGATTGCACGAAGACCATCAGAACGCAAAAGTCTTCGCAGAGATGATTGCAAAAATACCTGCTATCCGAATAGACTTAAATAAAGTTCAATCGAACATTGTTTTTTTTGGGGTTGATTCGAAAAAAATGGAAGGTCCAGAGTTTGTAGATAAATTAGGTGAAAATAAAATTAAAATTTTTGAAATACAGCCCAGCATTTTCCGCGCCGTATTCCATCGTTGTATTTCAAACGACCAAGTCCTTACAGCTATAAAAACAGTTAAAAACATCTTAGAGTGAGTTTCTTCAATTCCTTAGACATCTAAAACTTCTAAAAACTATTTTGCCCTATAAAAATAATAAGGTTTGTCTGCGGGAACAATCAGCTGACTCAAACAATGTTGGATTAATGAGTA
>CAWVUN010000277.1:0-3536 GCA_963932495.1 uncultured bacterium | reverse complement strand
TAACAACAGATGGGGCCTCGTCTATTGCCTCTTCTTCTTGGGAAAGTATTTCTTCTTGTAGGAAAACGTTACTCTCAGGAAGAAGCTCCTTAATGTCTTTTTCTGCTTCTTCTTCGGCTTTCTTAAGGATTTCATCTATTGTTGGTCCGTCGTCTACCTCTTGTGTCTCTTTTTTGGCTTGTTTGAGAATTTCTTCTATCGTTAGTTCGTCTTCTTTTTCTTTAAGTTCTGAAATATTGGGAAGACTTGTTAATTCGGGACTTAAAGATTTATCATTGGAAACTTCAAAAAGAGAACTGCCTTCAGGTTCTAAGCTAGATGGAATATCTTCTACTGATTCAGAGTGAATTTGAGCTGAAATTTCTTGGATGGTTTGTTCCATTTCCGCTTGTAAGTCTTTTAGCGTTTGATCGAGCTCATCTTCGTCGTCGATAGCTGTTAGATCTATATCATCTGGTGATGAAGTAGAAGATGAAGTCGGCACTTTTACAGCCGAGCTTTCAATTAAACCCATCATGTCTGGAGATAAATCGTCCTTTTCATAAGGATGAGATAGAGTGGCTTCAGGAGCTGATTTAACAAGATTAGACAGAAGTTCGCTTGCGTTAAGAATTTGGTCAACTTCCGATGAAGTCCCTTCGTTAATTACTGTTTTATCAGGTTCTATATCCGATATAGATTGGGATAAGTCAGCCGACTCGGTGTTATTGTTTTCTTCGGCTTCTAAAGAGGCAAATTCGTTTTCGAATTTTTTTAGAAAATCATCGCCAGAATCTTCGGATGAAAAATCTATAGGTTTTACAGCTGAGATTGATACTTCTTCGTCAGCAGATTCAGAAAAGAAATCGTCCATATTTGAATTTAATTCCAAATCGTCTTCGGCACTTAGATCAATATCGTCGTCATCGCCATAATTTATATCGTCGTCGTCTTGATCTAGAAAACCAAATTCGTCCTCAGAACCTTCTAATGATTCTGATTCGAAATCCTCAAATATTTCTTCCTCTTCCCTCGCCTCTTCATCGAGAAAGGAAGTTTCATTTCCTTCTGTCTCTGTATCGTTTTCTAATAGTTCTTTGGTATTTTTTTTATTATCTTCTTCAAGGGCAGAGATGGAGACTTCGCTTTCAACGTTTTCTTCATCTTCTTCTAGTTCACCTTCGGTATCGTCATCTTCGTTAAACTCTCGAAGGTTCTTCTGATATTCTTCTTCGTCGTCTTCAAACTCATCTTCGTCCTCTTCGTTTTCCTCAAATTCGCTTTCCGTGAATTCTTCATATTTAGATCGAAAAGCTCGGAATAGGCCAAAAGGAATCCAAATAACTCCTGCCCCAACTATGGCGGCACGTAAAGGTTTTTCTTTTGCGTAGTGAATTAGGTTCTGTGAAATTTGATTCCAATCTTTTGGCTGATCCGAAAAGATTAGAATATTTTCCCAAAGAGGTTTTGTAAACTCGACCGTTTTTTCGTAGGCTAAGTTAAAATAATCACCGGCTGAGGCTTGAACTGTTATCGGTTCGGGAGATATTTCGGCGGCAGGAAAACGCAAGGCCAAGCCAAATATGAGGATGGCAGCCAAGGCTAAACACGTTAAGATCTTTTTCCGCGTTTTGTAATTTTTCGACATAAAAAACGACCGCGTTTTATAGAAAAATTTTGCCTTGATTAGCGTCGGATTGTCCTAATATCAGGACATTCCAAAATCGTTCATTTAGCTAAGTAATTTTACGTCTATTTTTGACGTTACGCATTGATTTTGGGTAATTTAACCCTTACTAAAGAAACGATTTACTTATATTACCACAATATTTTAAATTTCAATGTATTATATTAAAATACCTTTCAATAATTCAAAAAGTTGCGGGGTTTTTTAGGTGTCTAGATTTTTCTATTGAAATTACGTTTGGAGGATGTTTTATGGCGGAGAAACTTTCCGTTATCATAATTGTTTATAACGAGGAAAAAAATATTCAAAGATGCTTGGAAAGCGTAAAATGGGCTGACGAGATAGTTATAGTTGATGGATTCAGCGAAGACCGTACTGAAGAATTTTGTCGAAACTATACAAAGAGCTTTTTCCAGGAGAAATGGAATGGATTCGGCAGGCAAAAAAATATTTGCGCAGAAAAAGCAACTCATAAATGGATTCTAAATATCGATGCGGATGAAGTTGTTAGCACCGAGTTAGCTGAGGAAATTGGCTGTCTACTTCAAAGTGGGCCTACCTATCCACTTTATAAGGTTCCTCGGAAAAACTTTTTTGGGTCTCGCTGGATTCGCTTTGGCGGTTGGTATCCTGATCAAATATCACGGCTTTACGATAAAACTAAAATTAAGTTTTCCGAGAGCTTAGTGCACGAAAAGTTGTCTCCCGATGATAGTTTTGATATTTTAAAGGCTCCTTTAGAGCATTATTCATATGCTGATATGGAGGATTATGTTGGTAGGCAAAACCGATATTCCACATTGTCGGCTCAGCAAAAGAAGAATCAGGGTAAAGAAGGACAATGGAGTGATTTACTGGTTAGACCTCCTCTGGCTTTTTTAAAAATCTTTTTCCTCAAACAAGGTTTCCGTGAAGGAGCACTAGGGTTTTTTCTAGCCGTCTCGGCAAGTTATTATACCTTCCTAAAATATGCTAAAACCCAAAAGATTTAATGAGACTCAAAAAGTTCCCTGTTTATCTAAATCGAGTAGCCCAAAGCAGGATATAAAAAGCATCTCAGCAAAAAACTTTCCTCAATCCCTTTTGTCATCATTACTGATCGTCTTTTTACTAGGCTTTCTAGCCTATCAAAACGCCTTAAAAAATGAGTTTTCATATGACGATTTGTCGGTAGTCGTCGAAAATTATTATATTAAAAGTTGGGATTATCTTCCGTCTTTATTGAATCTTAGCTATTTTTCTAGGTTTGGTGAAGAAAGCTATCGCCCCATCGTTACATTGACCTATTTTTTAGATTATGGGCTGTGGGGGCTATCCTCTATAGGTTTTCACTTAACTAATGTGTTTTTGCATTTGTGTAATTCGATATTAGCCTTTCTAGTTTTTAGGAAAGTTTTTAACGAAACGAATTGGGTTTTAATAGCTTCCATATTATTTGCGGTTCATCCTGTTGCAACAGAAGCAGTGAATGCTATTGGATTTAGGGAAGAGCTTTTAACGGTTTTTTTTGGCTTAATTTCGTTACTTTGTTTTTGGAACTCTTTGCAACATCATAATAATTCTCCTCTGAAGATTTGTTTGAATCAAATAGTGTTAGTATTATTTTTTGCTTTGGCTTTATTTTCTAAAGAAAACGCAATAGTCATGCCTTTTCTTTTTCTTGCTATTTATTTTCTATCTAAAGGTTTTGGAAATAAAGGCCTGGGGAAAAACGAATACCGTTTACTGGTTTTAGTATTAGTTACATTTCTGATTTACGTTTTTTTTAGATTTTATGAGTTAAAAAATCCAAATCCTACCTTTTTTAGTACCTCCGATATATGGACTCGGACCTTAACAGGGGTGTCGATTTCCGCTTATTATCTGAAAT
>CAWVUN010000276.1:0-3543 GCA_963932495.1 uncultured bacterium | reverse complement strand
ATAAATCCTTAAAAAACCTGCCGCTTGCTCAAATATTTTATCGGTAAATCTCGGGGCTTTTAGTAGCTGTTGGCGATCGGAAACTCCTCCCTCAGATTCGCGAAATTTCACTAGTTTTTCAGCCAAACTTTGTCCTATACCAGAAACATACGATAATAATTGCGCAGAAGCTGTGTTTAAATCAACGCCTACATAGTTCACACAATCCTCAACAACAGCTCCTAATGATTTTTTTAATTTTGTCTGACTCACGTCATGCTGATATTGTCCCACGCCTATAGACTTTGGATCTATTTTTACCAACTCGGCAAGAGGGTCTTGAAACCTCCTTGCAATTGAAACCGCGCCACGAACAGTTAAATCTTTATCTGGTAATTCTTCTTTCGCAAGAGGAGAAGCAGAATACACCGAAGCCCCAGATTCAGAAATTAATACCGCTGAAACCGACCCGGATGAAACGGCATCTACATCTTCTTGAACAAAAACCAAAGTTTCTCGCCCATAGGTGCCATTCCCAATCGATATAAACTCCACTCCACACTTTTGAATCAATTCCTGGACTATACGAGCAGAGCCAACCTTGTCGTTTCTTGGAGGATGTGGGTAAACCACAGTATCCTCCATGAGCTTTCCGGTCTTATCAATGACTACAATTTTACAACCTGTCCTAATTCCAGGATCTACTCCCATTACAGTTTTCGCTCCTAAATAGGGAGCGAGTAATAAGTTTTTGAGGTTTTTACCAAAAACGTCAATGGAAGTTTCATCTGCTGACTTTTTTAACTCCATTTTAATTTCTAGATCCAAGGATGGATGGAGAAAAGTAGTAAAAGCTTTTTCTCCGCACTGCTCCAATAAATCGCTCAAACTCAAGTTTTCTTTTTTAGGAAAGAATTTGTGGCGAATCAAACCATAGGCCAACGCAGGTTCAATCCAAGTTTCTACTTTCAATATTTTCAGGACGGACCCTCTTCTCACAGCCAAGTAACGATGACCCGCTTTTGGTTGATTAAGAGATTTAATAGTTTCGCGGTAGTCAAAAAAGTCCTGAAACTTTGAGAAGTCTTTTATCGTTTCAGCGTCTTTATGTTTTTGAGAAACCACTTCCCCCTTTTTCCAAAACAAGCTTCGAAGCTCTTCTTTTATCTCTATATCATGCGAAAACCGATAAATTAAAATATCGCAAGCTCCCTGAACAGCCTCGCTAAAATCAGAAATAGGCTCTTCTCCAATCCCCAAAAATTCTGCCGACTTCTCCTTTTCCAATTCTTCTAGGCTTGAGCTTGTAGATAAAATAAGATCTGCTAGAGGTTCGAGACCTCGCTCTATAGCTTTCTGTGATTTCGTCTTTCTCTTAGCTTTAAAAGGAGCGTAAATATCGTCTAACCTTTGAACAGTTTCCCCTTCTTCAATAGATCGCTTGATTTCCGGATCAAGTTTCCCCATCTTCTCAATCGTTTCGAATATAAATGCTCTTCGTTTTTCAAGCTCTTTATACTCTTCGAATGATTCCAAAATATCTCTTATAACCGTTTCGTCCAAATTGCCCGTCTTCTCTTTTCGATAACGAGCAATAAACGGAACCGTACAATCTTCCTCAATGGCAAGCTGCAAAACGGTTCTTATTTGAGTTTGCGAAGCGATTTCTTTCTTCTCAATATACAATGATGATTCTTCAACTAAATTCATGAAACACCTTTTTCAAAAAAAACCACGAACAAAAAACTCAACAACGATTAAAAACTTTTGAAGAAACTCTCAAACAAAAACCGAAGTCAATAAACCTTTTTTATTTCTCATTCTTTCTAGCTCTAAAAAATCTTTCCATTTGAGCTCCTAAAAAACCAGCAATGGCCGCTCCAGATCCAGTTGCCATGATCAATATATCTTGATTGCCCGTTTGCCTACCTAATAGAAAGCCTATCGCTCCACCTCCCAAGATAATAGCCATATACCGCCGCCCACCTAGCCATCCAACAAATCCTCCAACGATAGAACCTAGAGCCCCAGCAATAGCAATCAAGGCATAGCTATCCCAAAAATAACCTATCAGGACACCAGTAGTTCCCATCAAAATAACGCCTAAAACTATATCTGTTTTATTTGTCTGATCGGCCATAACCCAGCCTTAAGAAAGGAGTTAAAAATAACATTAGCTTTGATTCACTCTCTCCCACCTAAAATTACCATAAGGAAAAGTATAGATTTGTTAGTGATTAAAGTCGCTCTAAACATAAGCAAACAAAAGAGTTTCAATCATTCGTCATATTATCCACTGAGAATTAAGAGGTTGCCAAGGCGAGAAGTAATTATTACCATAATTGTTATAAGGTTCAAAAAATATTTTACAAACAACATTTTCTTAAAAACTCCAATGGTTCGCTTATCCCAAGGTTGCGTAATTATTCTTTTAGCGACGTTTAGTATTGTGAACGCTTGGGCTTTCGAAGTCGGGGGCATGAAAACTCCCAATAGCTTTATAGTCGATCCCTCTACGGGTAACTATTTTGTCTCTAATATCAATGGACATCCATTAAAAAAAGATAATAACGGTTTTATTTCTAAAATCGATTCACAAGGAAAATTAATCGACCTTCATTTCATTCAAGGAGGAAAAAACAGAATTTACCTAAATGCTCCTAAAGGATTGGTCCTCTTTGGAAATAATTTATACGTAGCAGATATAGACACCATACGCCAATTCGACACAACAACAGGCAAACTTCTCGGCTCGGTCGACTTTTCTTTGTTGGGAGCAAAACTTTTAAGCAGTCTTGCAACAGACCACAAATATAGAATTTATATTTCCGATACACTCGGCAACTTTATATTTTGGATGGAGCCAACACACAACAATCGCGTCGGGATATTGGCTAAAGGTCCCGCTTTAGGCCAGCCAAATGGGCTAGTATACGATTTGCCAAATAAGCGGTTATTAGTCGCCACATGGAAAACGGGCAAAATATTATTTGTAAATTTAAACGGCCAGGTTCTTCCTCTTTTTAGACAAAAAGGATTAAAAAATTTATATGGTTTAGACTTAGATCAAGAGGGGAACATTATCTTTTCTAGTTTTTCTGGGGGGAAAATTTTTAGGGTAAAAAACTATCAAACTATGGAGATCATCAGAGAAGGTTTAAATACGCCTGCTGATATTTCTGTAGACAAAGCAAAAAACAAAATTCTAACGCCATCTTTTGAAGGCAATCGCATCCAATCTTTCCCTATCCCTGCATCTAAAAACTAGAGATACCTTAGTAACTTATTGCTAATCATATCGATTCTTTGGATCAGAATATCGATGACCTTATCTTTAAATTTATTTTGAATGGAAGGTTTAATTTTCTGAAAGATAATCCCTTCTAACCTTAACAACATGGTTTCTTCTTTTGCCACTATATTAGCGGTTCTCGGCAAACCACAGATAAAACTCATTTCTCCTATCATTGAACCAGGCCCCAATTCCGCTAAAATGATGGTCGGTTGTTCTTCAAAGTTCATTTCGACCAACCCTTTTAAAATAAAAAAAACGGAAGTCTCCTT
>CAWVUN010000275.1:0-3553 GCA_963932495.1 uncultured bacterium | reverse complement strand
CCCTAACCTGAAAAAACACTAATAAATGCTTTACTTTCATATAATTACAACAAGAAAACTATTGTTTAAAGAAATAATTAAAAGGTACTGGAAAAATGGGAATGACAATTACCGAAAAGATTCTCGCCGCTCACGCGCAAAGAGATAGCGTTAAACCTGGCGAAAACGTTTGGGTAGACGTAGATATTTTAATGACACACGACGTTTGCGGACCTGGAACTATATCTATATTTAAAAAGCAATTTGGAAACACCGCTAAAGTTTGGGATCCAGATAAAGTGGTGATCATTCCAGATCATTATATTTTTACAAAAGATGAAAAAGCTAACAGGAATATAGATATTCTACGGGATTTTGTCAAAGAACAAGATTTACCTCACTACTACGATGTGGGTACCGAAAGTTATAAAGGCGTTTGTCATGTAGCTTTAGCCGAAGAAGGATTCAATCGTCCTGGAGAGGTTCTCTTTGGAACGGATTCTCATACCTCGACTTCTGGAGCTTTTGGGCTATTTTCCACAGGAATCGGAAATACTGACGCGGCATTCATTCTTGGCACCGGGAAACTTTGGGTTCGTATTCCAGACTCGATGCGGTTTGAATTTACCGGAGAATTTCCACCCTACATCATGGCTAAAGATATTTTGCTCCAAGTAATAGGCGATATTGGCGTAGACGGCGCAACCTATAGATCCATGGAATGGGTAGGAGAAGCGGTCATGGCACTTTCTATGGAAGAGCGAATGACTCTTTGCAACATGGCCATCGAAGCTGGCGGGAAAAATGGGATAATTGAAGCCGACGATGTTACAAAGAATTATAATAACGGAAAATCTTCCATCGAAGGTCAACATTTCAACTCAGACTATGACGCCAAATATTTTTATAAGAAAACATACGACGCTTCGAAGATGGAACCTCTTGTAGCAAAGCCGCATTCTCCAGACAACAAAGCTCTTGCGAGAGAATGTGAAGACGTTAAATTGGATCGATGTTACATCGGTTCCTGCACTGGCGGAAAAACAACCGATTTTATTGCCGCTGCCAAATTACTAAAAGGCAACACCGTTAAGATAAACACCTTCATTGTTCCGGCTACAGTAGAAGTCGAGAAAAACCTTTCGAAGGAAACTATCGATGGTGAAACTCTTATAGATATTTTCAAAAACGCTGGATGCCAAATTGGAGAACCTTCCTGCGCGGCTTGCCTTGGCGGCCCTGCGGATACTTTTGGACGAACTCAAGGCGAAGAAGTAGTTATTTCCACAACAAACAGAAATTTTCCGGGACGGATGGGCTCCAAAAAATCACAAGTTTACTTAGCGGCTCCTTATACTGCAGCGGCTTCGGCTTTGACAGGACATATCACCGACCCTAGAAAATTTCTTTAACCGAGAGTGCGAAGTTGATATTTTTCAAACTATAGCATTCCTATCGACTTCTTAATTCAAACTAACGATCATTAAATTTCGAAAAAATGAATAAGATAATTGAAGGTACAGCCTATGTCTTAGGCAATAATGTTGATACGGATCAAATCATTCCTGCTGACAAACTCATGTATAGTTTAAGTGATCCAGAAGAAAGAAAGTTTTATGGACAGTTTGCACTTTCTGGAGTTCCAGATGCTCAAGCTGGACTGCCAAAGGGGAAAGTTACTTTTGTAGATGAAGGAAAGTTTGAATCATCTTACAAAATCATTATCGGTGGAAACAACTTTGGATGCGGCTCTTCGCGAGAGCACGCTCCCGCCTGTTTAGAAATAGCAGGTATCCAAGCAGTGGTCGCCGAATCATTTGCCAGAATTTTTTACAGAAACTCTATTGACGGCGGTTTTTTCATTCCATTCGAAACAGAAACATCGATTTATCAAGAAGTTGAAACTGGCGATTCTTTACGCATTGACGTCGCAGCGGGGACTCTTAAAAACCAAACAAAAAATAAAACATATAATTTAAAACCCTTGGGAGATGTCGTCGATATCATAGAAGCTGGCGACATTTTCAAATACGCTAGGAAGGCTGGTTTGATCAAAACCTAATATAAAATCCTAGCTATTTTTGGCGAGCTAATTCACCTCCAAATAAAGTGAGTTAGCTTTTTAATTCAAACGTATTTTATCCCCAGTTTTTCTTTGGTTCCGCCTACCCTCTGAAAGGAGACGGGATATTGTTTTTTAAAGCTGTATTTTTTTACACATTTATTTTATTTACTCTCTTCGGCTACTTGGAAATTCCTGCACAACTGGGTGCATCTCCCAAAGATGCATCCGAAGTCGAGATGATTCTCATTCCCAAAGGTCCATTCTATATCGGAAGTAGCGAGCAAGATATCGATTGGATTGTTGAAACTTTTTTTTCCGAATCACGTGAATGGTACTCGGATGAAACTCCATCGCAAGCTCAATATTTGAATCATTTTTTCATCGATAAATATGAAGTCACTGTAGAAAATTATAAAAGATTTTTAACAGAAACACGTAGAACGAAACCAAAGTTTTTAGAGAATCCCAGATATAACAGCCCGAAACAACCCATTGTGGGAGTGACTTGGTACGATTCCGCAGATTATTGTTCCTGGGAAGGAAAGCGGTTGCCTACTGAAGCGGAGTGGGAGAAAGCCGCTCGTGGGGACGATGGTAGAAGATATCCCTGGGGTAATAATTTTGATCCAAACAGCGCTAACGTGCAAGGAAAGGAAGACGCTTTCCGTTATAGCTCTCCAGTAGGAAAATTTCCTAACGGTAAAAGTCCGTATGGCGTCATGGATATGGCTGGCAATGTTTTCGAATGGACTCAAAACTGGTATCGGCCATTACCAGGTAACGAACACCACAATGAAATGTACGATCAAAAGCTCAAGGTCATAAAGGGGGGCTCTTGGAAAGCCAATATGGATTTAGCCCGCTCAGCTCTTAGAGGGAAACAATTCCCATATCAAAGCACCGACCATGTAGGATTTCGATGTGTCAAAAATGCAGAAAAACAAACGTCCATAAGTCAAAAAAAACCTTAAAAAGGAATTCACATGCAATTACCGATTAAAATTAGTTTGGCGATATGCCTTGCCTTTTTATTATCCGTACCGGCGCAAGCCTACGATATGAGCAAACATAAGGCCGGCGCAAAGGGCGGGAAACATAGTAAACACGGCTATGGACGTCCTAAAGGCCCTCCAAAAGATATTCCAGCACATGTTAAATCTCGGACTAACGAAGATGGATCTGCTATCAACTTAAATAACTCTCAAGTTGGGTTAAAAGGAGTTACTTTTTTAGCTCATTCAGAAGATTTTAAAAACCTTTCTAGTTTGGCTATGAAAACCAATCTTTTGAAAGACGAAGGCGTAAAAATCTTGGCAAACTCTTCGACATTTCAAAACCTAAAGCTACTGTCGCTATGGGATAACCACATTACCAATGAAGGCATTCAACAGCTGGCAAACTCTGCAAATTTTAAAAATCTAACCCAACTCAATGTCGCTCAAAATTATATTACGGACGATGGCGTTGTTGCTCTAGTGAATTCTCCAAATGCTGCAAACTTGGAGGTAT
>CAWVUN010000274.1:0-3565 GCA_963932495.1 uncultured bacterium | reverse complement strand
TACCACTGAGTTACTCCCGCATTTTGGAGTTTAAAATTTGGATTCCCTAACGGGTAAGGACCTATTATATTTTCTCTTGATCGTTTGTCAAATCGTATTTTGAACTTTTTTGCTTTTTTTGAGAATAGTTGTTTATATTATCCTATTTTTTCCCAAATTTAGACTCTGTCCCAGCAATTAATCTGCTTATATTTTCTCGGTGTTTAAAAATAATAAGCATGGCAGTCCCAATCCCTATTAAAGTGTAAGCCCTAGGTTCTTCTAGGAATATTCCTATTGCAGGGATGGAAAACGCTCCAAGTATCGAGCCTAGTGAAACGTAGCGACTGGCCATTAGAGTTGCTACAAAAATAACGATCGCGCCTAAAGCGGAGACAGGGGTTAAATATAAAAATACTCCTAGCCCGGTAGCAACTCCTTTCCCGCCTTTAAATTTTAAAAAAATGGAAAATAAGTGGCCGATGAATGTCATAAACCCTACGAAGGCGAGCTCTGCCGGGTTGCTTAAAAAAAATGAACTTAACCAAAGAGACAAGACTCCCTTTAGGCTATCTCCTAGTAAAGTAATAGCTCCTTCTTTTTTCCCCAATATTCGAGCAATGTTAGTTGCTCCAATATTTCCTGAGCCATGTTCGCGTATATTAATGTTTCGAGTCTTAGCGACTAAAACCCCGCAAGGAACGGAGCCCAAAAAATAAGCTAATATTCCAAAAAGAACTGAGGTCATAGGTAAACTAGAAACTGTAATTTAAAAAAATGGTGTTTTAGATAGACGGGTTTATTTTTGCAAGCTATTACAATTTTGGGTTAGCTTATGTCTTCTGCATTAAAGTCTTGCCGGGTTTTTTGTAAAAGCTTTTTCTTAGCTCTCTCCTCAATTTGTCTCACTCGTTCGCGCGAAAGACCAATGGCTTTTCCTATGCTCTCTAAGGTCATAGGATCCCCGCCAAATCCAAACCGCATTCTTAAGATCGCTTCCTCGCGTGGTAAAAGTTCCTTTAACATTTCGTTGGTTTTTTCTTTTAAGCTCGAAATAAAAATTTGATCGTCGTATGGAATATAGTTGGGACTCTCTAATAAATCGACGTAAGGTGTTTTATCGTTTTCGTTTAAAGGCGTATCTAATGAAAAGTGAGTTTTATAAACGCGCATTATTGATTCGACTTGTTCTAAGTCTAAATCCATGACCTCGGCGATTTCCGCTTTTGTAGGCTCTCGTTCTAAATATTGCGATAAACTTTCGTGTCGTTTTCCAATCTTATACAAGTTGCTGGCTTGTTTAACAGGTAGTTTGACAGTTCCTGATTGTTCGGCTAATGCGTGCATAATAGCTTGACGTATCCACCAGCTTGCGTAAGTGATGAACTTAATGTCTCGAGAACCGTCAAATCGTTTAGCGGCTTGAATTAGGCCAATATTTCCTTCTTCTATCAAGTCTTGAAGGGAAAGACCACAGCTTTTAAATTTATTAGCCACAGAAACTACATATTTTAAGTTTCGGCGAACCAATTCTTGCATTGCTTTTACGTTACCATTTTGAATTAGTTTTGATAGCCCGCACTCTTCTGCTTTTGTTAGATGTTTAATCTTACTAATATCTTTTAAATATTGGCCTAGAGTATTTTCTGTATCGGAAGTATTCGAAGAGGCAGACTTTTCTTTCGATGCTGCTTTTATTTTTTTCTTTTGGTCTTTTTCTGATGAGGCCATGGTGTTTTTATTATTTTATGTTCCGCAGTCGAAGCCGTGCTTCTCTATAATAGGAGCTTTGTGGGTATTTATCTAATAGCTGATTGAAGAATTTTTTTGCTCGATTGAAGTTTTGCTCTTGGTAGTAAGATTCCCCCAATAAATAAATTGCTTCGTCTATAAATCCCTGCTTAGGATAAGTTTTTATCAATTTTATAAATCGTAGAATTGCAGACTGATAAGATCCTGTGCGAAAATAGTATTTTCCGATAGAAAAGGAGTTTTCTGCAAGTTTCTTTTGGCTTTGGCTTATTTTTATCACGGCTTCATTTTTATATGGGCTTTTGGGGAATGTTTTTACCAAATCTTCAAAGCCCTCTATTGCCGATGCGACAGCAGATTGATCTCTAGCAATGTGGTCGGTTGATTTAAAATCGGACATTGCTTTGTAAAAATAAGCGTGATCGACTCTGGGGTGAGCAGGGTATAATTCGATGAACTTTTCGTAGTTTAATTTGGCCTCGTCATATGATTTGCTTTTGAATGAAACGTCGCCTAGAAGCATCAACCCTTGGATCCGTTCTTTGCTGTCCGGATAATCTTCAAGTAATTGGGTAAAAATTTTTTGGGCATCGGGATAAGTCTTTTTTTTAATTTTAGCTTTACCTTGTTGAAGCAATTCTCCAGAAGAAGCACTTTTTAAACTTTCATTGTCGGTTGCACATGAAGTGAAAAAAATGATTAGCGATAGCAACCCGTATAATTTTATGTGATTATTCCAGTTTGTAAGCGACATTTTAAAATATCCAAATTTGATTTCTATTTTCCATATATAATAAAGCTAAATTATTGAAAGGCCAATTATTTTTGAAGCGTTGTGTTTTATAATGAAGCTTATCTCTAAATTTGGTTAATAGAAACTTATTGTAGTTTTGTATTGCGCGATAAGAATTTCAGAATATCGAAACAAGATCATTGAAAATGAGTATTAAATGAAAAAAAATTTTTCCATATTTTTCTGTGGTGTTTTATTTTTAATTCTTGGGATTATTTCTTATGAATTAGCTTGGGCAGAAGCTTTTGTGGCAACAAGTGGATGGGAAATTTTAACTGTAATTGAAAAAGGGGGAGGATTAATGTACCCCATCATTTTCAGCTCCATTCTGATGACAGGTATTGCTATCGAACGAGCTTACAGTCTTCGCAAAAAAAATATTATTAACCAAGACTTTTTGAAAAACATAAGAGTTCATTGGAACTCTAAAGATGCTCAAAAAGGGATACAGCTTTGCGATAGTTATAATAACTCTTTGTCGCGAATTCTTAAAGTAGGGTTGCTGCGGTTTGGAGGAAAAGTTGAAGAGATTGAAAGAGCTATCGAGGGTGCTGGACAACATGAAACTTCGTTATTAAACTCAAATTTGCGAGTGCTAGGTGCTGTAGCCAATATCACCCCTATGTTGGGTTTGTTGGGGACTGTTTTTGGTATGATAAAAGCTTTTAATGTCATTTCCCAGAGCGGAACGGGTAATCCAGGGTTGGTAGCTAGTGGAATATCTGAAGCTTTGGTTACTACTGCGGCGGGCATGGTTGTTGGAATTCCAGCATTAGCTCTTTATCATTATTTTCGTGGAAAGATAGATGGATATGTTTTCGAAATGGAAGAAATCTCATTCCAATTGGTGGAAGAGCTTTCTTATGATTCCATGAGAAAACGAAAGCAAGAAGCGGCAAAGAGGCTGGAGTTAGCGAACCAGAAAAAGAAACCTCTCTAGATGTCAATCAAGTGATTGATGTGAGGACGTTGTCATGATTTATTTAAAAAATATTTATGATAACTAGAAATGCAATTCAAAACTTTTGTTACCAATACGAA
>CAWVUN010000273.1:0-3568 GCA_963932495.1 uncultured bacterium | reverse complement strand
TGAAAAGAAAAGATTCAACCTTGTATTGATTGGCGAAGCCAAAGAAAAGATAAAACGTTCATTGAACGGCATTCCTCCAAAAGAAGAAGCAGACACATTAGAACAAGCAATTCATCTAGCTGCGAGTCGGGCCACATCAGGTGACGTCGTTTTGTTTTCTCCAGGATGCGCCAGCTTCGACATGTTCAAAAACTATGAAGACCGTGGAAATCGATTCAAAAGCATCGTGAAAAGTATGAAATAAAACTTGTTTATATGAAAAACGAGCTCTTAGCTGTAAGGAGTATTTTTGAAAGAAAAAGAAGAAATAAAACATGGATGCGATCCTATTTTATGTTCTGCCATTTTATCACTTTTACTAGTTGGCTTAGTAATGGTTTATAGCTCAAGCGCGGTTTATGCAATGGAAGAATATGGAGACTCCTATTTCTTTTTAAAACGCCAAGCCGTTTGGCTTCTTTTAGGCGGAGCGGTTTTGTTTTACGCAAGTTCCTTTAATTATAAAAATTTCGAACAACTTGCTTATCCAACAATGGCCCTGACATTTATTTTATTGTTACTTGTCATGATTCCCATGTTAAGCAAAGAAGTGGGAGGAGCAAGGCGATGGCTCTCAATAGGAGGAATCAGCTTTCAACCTTCTGAACTAGCTAAATTTGCATTAGCCATTTTCATAGCTAAATCATTGGTCAAAAGAGAAAATAGGCTGTCTGATTTTATATATGGATACCTTCCAAAGTTAATCGTATTGGGGTTTTTCTTTCTCCCAATATTGAATCAACCAGACTTTGGAACAGCAATGATAATTGGTGTGGTCGCTTTCTTAATGTTTTTTGTTGGCGGAGTGCGCCCTAAGTTTTTGTTTTATTCGTGTCTCACTTTATTGCCATTTATATTTTCGGCCCTTATGAGCGCCGAGTACAGAAGAAGAAGAATTTTCGCTTTTCTCGATCCATGGCAAGATCCTTCGGACGGAGGTTTTCAAGCCATTCAATCTTTCTATGCTTTTGGGCGCGGAGGCTTTTCTGGTACAGGGTTAGGAAAAAGCTCTCAAAAACTTTTCTATCTTCCCGAAGCTCATACAGACTTTATTTTTGCCATCATCGGCGAAGAGCTCGGTCTGTTAGGTGCGGGAGCCATTGTAGCCTTATTTGGAGTTTTATTATGGCGGGGATTTAGAGCTGCCTTAAGAGTGAAGGATACTTTTGGATCGAACTTAGCAATTGGCTTAACAATACTAATCGTTTTTCAAGCGTTCACAAACATGAGCGTAGCCGTTGGATTATTGCCAACGAAAGGCCTCACATTACCTTTCATTAGTATGGGTGGATCCTCGCTTTTAGTCACTATGTTGTGCGCTGGAGTACTCCTTAATATTTCAGAACATGCCTCTTAGGATAGTCATCGCTGGAGGCGGAACTGGTGGGCATATATATCCCGGAATTGCGTTAGCAAAGGAATTTATGAAATACGACAACGAAATTGAAATTACTTTTGTAGGTTCGAACCATGGACTCGAATCCAAAGTCGTTCCTAGAGAAGGTTTTAAATTTTATCCTATATTAGCCGGAGGTCTTGTCGGGAAAAAGGGAGTTAAAAAATGGAGTTCCTGGATGAAACTACCTGCCAGCATTGGGCAATCGTTTGTTTTTCTTATTCACAATAAACCAGACCTTGTAGTGGGAGTCGGAGGATACGCTTCCGGGCCTCTAGCTCTTTCGGCGGGATTACTTCGTATTCCCTTAGTCATCCACGAACAAAACGCAATCCCTGGAGTGACCAATAAATGGTTAGGGAAAATCGCCGACAAAGTAGCCATTTCATTTAAACAATCGCGACAATATTTTGCGGCAAATAAAGTCATTGAAACTGGAAATATGATTCGCGAAGAAATTAGTTCTCTAACTCATTCCGACACACCAAAGCAAAGCGACAAGTTTTGCGTCCTTATTTTTGGAGGAAGTCAAGGAGCTCAATCGATTAACAGAGCTGTTTTGGAGGCTTTGCCCCTATTAAGCCATTTAAAAGAATCGCTCCATTTTATCCATCAAACGGGTGCTAAAGAAACCGAGATCGTCAAAAATATTTATTCAGAGCATGGTTTTTCATCAGAGGTGGAGCCTTTTTTTTACGATATGGCAGAACAATATCGAAAAGCGTCTTTAATTTTATGTCGCGCCGGAGCTACCTCTATTGCAGAAATTACGGCTGCTGGAAAAGTATCATTCTTAATTCCATTTCCTCATGCAGCACACAACCATCAAGTCAAAAATGCACAAATTTTAGAAGCGGAAGAAGCGGCAAGCATTATTTATGACCATGAGTTAACTGGGGGGAAAATTGCTGAAGCAATTTCAGAGAGCATAGTTTCTCCTGAAAAGCTTAAAAAAATGGAAGCGAATAGCTTCCAAATGGGTAAGAGAGACGCTGTAGAGAAAGTCCGGCAACTGTGTCTGAACCTATTAAACAAAACTCATGAAGTTAAAATACCTGAATAATAGCAACCTAGATTTATGAAAAGAAATGTTTTTAGGAAAAACTAAAAGAATTCACTTTATAGGAATCGGAGGCTCTGGAATGAGTGGTATAGCCGAAGTTCTAATTAATCTCGGCTATCAGGTTTCTGGATCTGACCAAGCGGCTTCTCGGATAACCGAGCGTTTAGAAAATATAGGAGCCAAAATAAGCTATTCGCACATTGGAGAAAATGCGCGCGAGGCTCATGTCGTAGTAATTTCAAGCGCCATTAACTCCAACAATCCCGAACTAATTTTAGCAAAAGACGAAATGATTCCCGTGATACCTCGTGCCGAAATGCTAGCAGAACTCATGCGAATGAAATACGGGATTGCTGTAGCGGGAACGCACGGGAAAACGACGACAACATCGTTAATAGCTACCGTTTTGGGAGCTGGAAAGCTTGATCCAACAGTCGTTAATGGAGGAAAAATTAAAAGCATCGATAGCAACGCAAAACTTGGTCAAAGTCAATTTCTAGTAGCCGAAGCGGATGAAAGCGACGGTTCTTTTTTAAAACTATCCCCTAGCCTTGCGGTTGTAACTACTTTAGATGAAGAACATTTGGATCATTACAAAACATTTGAAGCTTTAAAAGAAGCCTTTCTCACTTTCATGAATCGCATCCCATTTTATGGAGCTGCCATCATTTGCCTCGACGAGCCACATATTCGATCGCTTATCCCAAGACTGGAAAAACGGTACATCACATACGGCCTTAACAGCCAAGCCGATTATCACGCAAAAAATATCAGGACTAATGGACCGAGCACAACTTTTGATGTATGGATACAAAACGAAAAGAAGCTAGGAGAGATCACTTCTAATTTACCTGGCGAACACAATATTCGAAATGCTTTGGCAGCTATAGCAACAGGAATTGAATTAGATCTCGATTTTGAAACAGCACGAGAAGCGATTAAAGAATTTTCGGGTGTCCAAAGAAGATTTGAGATTTTGGGGAAATCCGATTCGTTAATTTTAGTGGACGATTATGGCCATCACCCTGCCGAAATTTTAGCAACACTAAAAGCTACAAGAGAAGCTTGGC
>CAWVUN010000272.1:0-3587 GCA_963932495.1 uncultured bacterium | reverse complement strand
ATACCTAATCGCAAACTGCTTTTTGTAAGAAGCTTTTTGTAAGAAACTTGGTTGATTAAAAACTTTAACTCAAGGTGTGTGGTATATTGTCCTTCCTTCAATACATATTCTATTCTAATTTTTCGACCTTTAACTTTAAAATTAAAGTTATCGTTTATAGGTTCTACTCCCTCAAAAAAAACTTCCTTCAAATTTGAGGAGTCAATCGGTTTGATTTTGAATGTTTGATCAAAGGGTTTACTTTTCTCATTTCTTTCCATTATGGAAGCCAACTTAAATCTTTTTATAATATGATAGTTCTCTAGAACGTAGATTGGTAAGGGCCTGGCATTACCCGGAAAAAGAGGGCTGCTTTCGGTTCTCCAGGAAGTTTGACTAAGAGTGTCAAACCTAACCGGCCCGATTAGCATATGTCCATTAAGATGATTCAAAATCAGAAGTTTGGGTTTACGCTCCTCAAGTTCGTTTAAAGCAATTTTAGTCTGCCGCTCACTTACTACTCCATAAGCAACATCCCATGAAGTGAGGGCATTAGTTCTACCTGTAAACTGAGAATAGTATCCCCAGGGAAATGAAAGAATATATTCTTCGAGCTTAACATTATCAGTTATATATTTATTTATTGCTTTGTATTGATCATAAGCTTCCCTTGAAATATTAAACCCGACTTTGTCGTAATAAATCATTTCGGTACCCATTGGCTTTCCCGAGTTAAATGTAAACAACGCTTTGTTTCGACTGGTGAGAGAAAACCAAATAAATGTGAAAGATAAAATTATTGAGCATAAACAGTATCCTAAAAAATCTTTTAGTTTATAGCCCGTCTTAACGTCATAGTTATTGTAGTGATAAGTTGCGCGTTTCCATAATTTCTCTAAGAACAAAAACCCCAATGTAATTGCTGGGACAAGCCCGTATACCGAGTAATTTGGCATAGTCCAACTCCGATAAAAAATTAGTACACCGAAAAAGCTCAGCAGGAAATACTTAAAGTAGACGGGACTCTGTTTAGAGGAAAACCTTAACAGAAAAAAGACCCCTCCAAGTCCGTAAGTTATGATTGGCAGGTACTGAATAAAAGCAATTGAAAAAATGGCCTGAATAATAGAATCGCTAAAGTTTGAAAGAGAAATACTTGGAAAGGGAGGGAAAAAATCGCTTCGACCTGGTGGGTCATGGCTGAGAAATGAGGTGGTCACCAAATAATAATCTAATATAAAGTTGAACAGTACTCCATGATAGATCATGTACAAGGTGAACGGTGCCAAGGAAGTAAGCAGGCCCAATAAAAAAAAAATTGCTAAATTCTTTGCGCAAGCTTTCTTATTAAAAATAGCAAAAAGAATAAAAGCTCCCAAGATGGTAATAAAAAGTGAGATGCCATATTCAGTTCCCATTAAAATTGAGGCACCTTGCATTATCCCCGTCAAAAAAATCCAAATATTTTTTTTAGGCTGGACCAAGCAAAAAAAGAATAAAGCCAGGGTTAGTTCGGCGCAAAGAGATCGCAGAGAAACATATTGCCCTATGGTCAAGTGTAAGAGACAAACAAGTATAAAAACTATTCGCAGCCAAGAGACCCCAATAAAAACGCGAATATAAAGGTGAGCTAAAACTAGGGATAGGAGCGGCATAACAATATGAATATTAATCAAAAGCGCCCAATGGTTACTCCCAAAAAAATAGTAAAATGGAACTTGAATAAAAGCGAATAATGGGCCGTAGTAAAATATGAAGTCTTTAAAAAAAACCTTACCTTCTAATAAACCTTCTATGGGACGAGTGTAATAAACATAATCGGCGTACCCCACTAACCCTTCATTCGGGTTATGTAGGTAATTGACATATCCGTGGAAACCCACATAAAGAAAGATAGAAGCGAAAAGAAAGTATTCTAAGTTTGAGGCTGGTTTAAAGGGGGATGTATGCTTATCATTCATACTAAATCTCTCTACTTCTAGCAAAAGTAAATTTCAAAACTTAAATATAGTTGGTCTTCTAAATCTATTTAATTCTAAAATTGAAAGTGAATTAGGATCCTCATTTAATATGAGGTCTGTAACGGGAAAGTTGGGTATAAAATCGCCGTAAAGTTGTTTGTAAACTGAGTCTAAGTATTGGTGATATGTTAGACCAATATGGGGGTTTTTGAATATATCTTTAAGTTTCGGACTTCATCAATTTGCCGAAAAATAAATAGAGCCACTTTTATTTTTCAAAAAATAGACTACTTAGGACATACCATTACTCTTAGATTCAAGCAAAATATCGGGCTTTCAACTTATCACTAATAGCCAATCAATCTGTGTCTAATTATGAGCAAAAAGAACCGAATCACAATTATTGTCCCAGCCTATAACAAAGAAGACAATCTCCCAACTTTTCTTGACGAAACCAAGAAAGTCACCAATAACTTAGAAGGTTATATTTTGGAATTCATTTTTATCGATGACGAAAGTGAAGATTTTACTTGGGCCGTTAACTCAGTCTTAGTAAAGAGAAGCCAACTGGAAGTGATCGTCATAGTTTTTCTTCGCAGCTAAAAATTTTTTAAGCTAAAGCTAAATTTAGGAATTTTTTACGTTGATACAATTTTAGTTTCTTTTTTGAATCCTCTGAGCTCTGGCAAATGTTGGTAACTACTTTTCTCTTCGGAAGAAACTTTATCCATATTAATTTGACCATCTCCTACTTTTTCAGGTTGAGAGCTATTTCTCACCCAACCTATTTTTGTTTTACGACCCAAAAAGCCGTCTTTGGGGAGCTCAAAGCATTTAGGAAGAATTCCAAATTTTTTACGTTTCTTAAAAATATAAAGATGATAACTTTTATCAAATCTTTTTTTAAACCACCACCAATAATGCTTTACATAAGTTGTAGCATCTAAGTCACGAGCGGCTATCATCAAATCTAAAATAGAAATAAATAGTCTGAAGGGAGCCATCCAAAAAAATTTATAGAGCTTTAATTTAAGAAGTGTTTTTTTAGACTTTGGAGGTAGAAAACTCATAAGCCTAAGCATCACACGGTAACCTTGTAAAAGGCGTAACTTCTTAGGTGCTATGGAAACGGAGCCTTCTGCCATGTAATTACCATGAAAACCTTCCTTAATCCGCTGAATCTCTTCGTTGCTCAAATCTCCTGCGGCAAGGCCATGGTCTATAAGATCGGTCCCTGGCATATATTGAATCATAAAAGGAGCGATTCTATAACAGTATTCAAGGTCGGAAATAAATTCCGTGAAACCCATTAACTCATTGCTATAAGATTGCAAGGTTTCCTCAGGCGTCATAGGCCTAGTCGATCCATCTGGAAGTTTGATGGGTGCTCGAGGTAGACCTAGAATATAATCTAGAGCATAAGGTTGGCCAATTTTTTCAAATATCATGCAAGCCTTTTTAATATCTTCATTACTTTCGTTACGATTAATGATTACATTACGCACCTCCTCATCCCAACACTCGACACCCATTTGGACTGCAAAACAACCTGCATTTCTTAGGGCTTGAATAGCAGGTTCATTTACTAATTGAGGGTGAGTAAAGCACCTAAATGGAAGACCAATTTCATCTTTGTATTTTTCAAAA
>CAWVUN010000271.1:0-3589 GCA_963932495.1 uncultured bacterium | reverse complement strand
TGGATCTTCTACAAAAAAAGAAGCGTCTAAGGGCGTTACAAACGAAGCGGTTGGATAAAGCCATTTTAAAGTAAGTTTATCTCGAATAGCGCAATAAGTTAGATGCCGCGAGATTTCTTCTATTCGGCTAAAGTCTATCATGGCGTTCTCTAAGTTTTCGGGCAATTTTACGTGAGGAGCGATCCCAAGTCCCGCAAAGCGATTAATTTTTTCTTTTAACTGATCGGTCGGCCCTAATTCTAATTCAGTGGAAACAGCTCCTTCTGGAAAGACTCCAACAGCATACTCTAAAGCTTCCATAACTTTATGTTGTAAAAATTCCAGTTTTTCCGATCGTGCAAAACCTTCTAAGGGGAAATTGATCAAATCGATTCCATAAGCGTATAAGCTATCTATTGACCGAAGATTATTAGGTGGAAAGCCTCTTAACGAAATGAATGTTCTAAAGCTTTTTCGAATTGCTTTAATTATGGGATCTAGTTTAGAGAAGTCTCTATCTGGTTTTTCGTTATAATCCATGTTCAACTGAACTAAGTCGGCTACTCCTTCTTCAAAAGCGGATTGAATTACTGAGAGAATATCTTTTAATTCCATATTCAAACCTGGTTTTGGTCGTACAGATCGTAAATAAAGGTTCAAGCAGTTTCCGTCGAGTTGAATGTTTTGCGAAACTGGATTTCTATTTTTTAGATGGTCTTTTAAAAATCGTGGAGGAGGAACAACATCTACTTGCGCCATAGTTTTTTCTGCGCGAAGCATGATATGTCCATCTTGAATTTGGATTTGAGGCCCTTTTTTAGTTTCTGGACTCAAAAAGGTTTTCACAAAAAAATCT
Source organism: uncultured bacterium (assembly GCA_963932495.1). GTDB lineage: Bacteria > Nitrospinota > Nitrospinia > Nitrospinales > JAJDAT01 > JAJDAT01. Next base: position 2,754 of record CAWVUN010000271.1, on the reverse strand, counting down.
TCACAAAACGCAAAAGTGATTTCTTTACGCGACTCTAAGCTCACAATACCATTCGCGACTTCTTGGATGGACGCTACTTCGGAAGGTATGTAGACCCCGCTTTGCATGAGGCCGTGTTTTAGCAACCCATATGTTTGAGAAAAAAGCATCGCAATCCGTTTTAGGCTTATAGACGTTCCAAAAGTTTTCGATGGATATTATCGAATCCTCCCGACGACATTATAAGAATAATATCCCCAGGCTTATTATTGTAAACTATATAATCGATTATATCCTCTACTTCGGGAATCAGGTAGGCATCTTTTCCTTTATTGTTTAAATCTTTCACCGCATTCGATAAATCAAATCTGTTTTCAGGTTTTATTTTATGTGGAGAAAATAGTTTTGTTAGGATGATCTTATCCGCTGCCATCAAGCTTTCTGGCAATTCTTTTTGAAACAAGTTTCTTCTAGAAGTAGCAGAGCGTGGTTCAAAAACGGCCCAAACTCTGCGGCCAGGGTAGGCCTCGCAAACGGCGTCAATGGTTAGTTTGATTGCGGTGGGGTGGTGAGCAAAATCGTCCATAACTATAATATTATTTTTAACGCCAACAATTTCTTGTCTACGTTTGATCCCTTTAAACTTAAGTAAAGCATCGTTTATTGCATTAGGAGAAATACCCAGTTTTAAACCCATTGCCGCAACGGCGGCACCATTTTGTACATTATACTGGCCTATCATGGGAAGAGAAAAATCTCCTGCTAATTTCTGATTATAAAATAAGCTGAATGTTCCAATGCCGTCCGAGTGGGTGTAGTTTTTAATTTCCCAATCCGCACTTTCGGAAAAACCGTAAGTTTCGATTTGGCAAGAGGCGGCGTCCAAAACATTTTCCATATTTTTTTTAGAGTCCTCAACGAGTAAAAAACCTTGTGGGTTAATTATGGAAACGAACTTTCTAAAGTTATCCTGAATTTGTTCTAAATTGTCATAAATATCCGCATGGTCGAACTCTATTCCTGTTAGAACTGAAGCATAGGGTCGATAGTGCAAAAACTTGGGGCCTTTGTCGAAAAATGCGGTATCGTATTCGTCGCCCTCGACGACAAAATAATTGCCCTCGGGATATCCATAATTAGAATCAAAGTTTTTCAACCAACCTCCAATTAAAAACCCGGGTTTTTGTCCTGTTCCCTCCAGCATCCAGGCTAAAAGAGAAGAAGTTGTCGTTTTGCCGTGCGTGCCTACTACAACAAGGGATTTATTGTCCTGGAGAAAGTATTCGCCCAAGGCTTCGGGGAAAGAAACGTACCGAATGCCAGATTCGATAGCCGCTTCCGCTTCCGGGTTAGTTTTAGAAACTGCGTTGCCGATAATAATTAAATCCGCGTCTGAAGGAACATTTTCTTTTTTATACCCGGGTTTAATTTCTATTCCGTATTTATCTAATAAGTCGCTTACAGGGGGGTATATATTGGTATCGGAACCGATAACGCTTCGACCGGATTTTTTTAATAATCCAGCTAACGCGCTCATCCCGGTCCCACAGATTGCAATGATATAAATGGATTTATTTTTCTCTTTGGACATTTCTTTCCTTGTCATTTGGGTCTCGTTCTAACGAAAAGTCGATTGGTTGAATCTAGTGAAAGAGTTCTTTTAACTCATCAATATGATCGATGACAAAATCGGCGTCTCGAACGGCTTCTTTTCCGCCAATCCCATACGTGACGCCGCAAGTTAAGATTCTTGCTCGCTTACCGGTTTCAATATCGACGCCGCTATCGCCAATCAAGACCGTTTGATAGGGAAGAGATTGATGGTGTTCAAGAATGCTTAGCAAGATTCTTGGATCTGGTTTTTTAACAGCAGTGGTATCTCCACCTACAATAGGGTCGAATAGGTTTTCGCTATTAAATTCTTTTAAAATTCGTCTAACAAAATATTCCGGTTTGTTCGAGCAAATCGCTTGTTTTTTGTGAGAAAAATGGTCGATAATTTGTCGGCAACCTGGATAATAATGGGTTTGATCGATTAGGTGAATATCGTACAGTTTTCTAAAGATTTGTACGGCGTTTTCTACATCGGAAAAGCCGCTTCCGTCCAACGCTTGTTCTAAAAGTTGGTCGACCCCATTGCCAATAAACCCAAAAATTTCGTTTGGACTTTTTTGCGGCAATCCTAATTCCTGTAGGGTCAGGTTCACCGATGACGCGATGTCGTCTTTGGTATCGACTAATGTACCATCGAAATCATAGACTATTAGATTTACAAATTGCATGTTTAAGGAAAATAATGTGGAATGAGCTAAGGTTTGGTTGAAGCGTAACGGAAAGATTTTACCACATTGTTTTTGTCGAAAGATATCACAAGATCTTTTTGGAAGTCTGAGCCAAAAAGAGCGGGTTCTTTTTGGAAATACGTCCAAGTGTCTAGTCCGTTTTCAACACTTTCTTTAAGAGGAAGGCCAACCATGTCTAAAACTAATAGTTTAGTTGTCACTCCTTTTTCTAACTCTTTAATATGGGAACTATCAAAAGATTTTCCTGTAGCTGCGCATGCTCCTAGAATAAGGAAAGTAAAAGAGCTCAACAACAACAATAGAACCATATTTTTCCTCAGTAGAAAATAAAAAAATACTGGCTTTATAAACGCTTTACGAATCATTTAAATAAAGGAGAAATATTGCCTTAAAACAAGTTTATAATTAGACTGAAAGTTGGTAGGTTATCTTAAATTATTCAACCCTAAATCTCCAATAATAATTTCCAATT
>CAWVUN010000270.1:0-3608 GCA_963932495.1 uncultured bacterium | reverse complement strand
TGTTCCTCCATCCTTGCTTTTTCTATGACCACCTTCCCAACTCCCGAAGGCAAAGTACGTGTGGAAGATTTTTTTCAATTAGGCAAAGCTTATTTGAAGAATGAGAGAATATTTAATCTTAATAAAATTGAGAGAGTCGCAATTGAACTTTGGGACGCAGAGGTTAATATAGATCCTACTCATTTAAAGGGGTCGCTCCTTCTATCAACCGTCTACAATATTCAAACTATCAATTTATTAAAAAATGAGGATTTGGAAAGAGCTGCCGAATCAATAAATATTTCATTTCAAACTAACCCTTTTCACTCTCATCCATTTAAAAGTCTATCTTTAATTTTTAAAAAAATTGGAAACCGGGAAAAGGCTATAAACGCCCTAATAATTAGTTCACTCCTAGAACCCAATGAGAAAAAAGTTTATCAATCTTTAACAAAGCTTTTTGACCAAATTAATATCAATCACCCAATTAAAATTTCATTGATCACCCAATGGTTTAACAAGGAACGCAGTCAAGAAAAATTTACTGCACTAAAAGAAGAATTTGATCGACTCAATATTATCATTATAAAAAAATGGAAAGAACTGGAATCAGAAAAAACAACTGCAAGAGATCACTTTCTAAATCATCGATGGGAAAAAGCCGTGCAAACTTATTCTCAAGTGAATAAATGGAATGCAGTTGACGCATCTTTATATTTAGAACTAGGAATCTCTCAGGGAAAATTAGGCCAAACTCAAAATGCTGTCAACGCGCTTTATTCAGGGCTTCTAATTGATCCAAAGAACCCGTATATTCACCGAATACTATCCGATTATTACTTAAAGGTTGAAAATTCTCCCTATATGTCGGCTATCCATCTTCGGCATTATTTAGAAAATGCAAAAAAAGGAACAAGCGAATACAAAAACAAGGAAGCAGTTTTCAAACAATTTCATATTCAATTCATGACTCAAAAAAAACAACCCCATCTTCCATTACTTTCCGCAGAACAAAATCGTCAGGCTTTCCAACAGTATAATCAAACCTCCACAAGCCCAAAAAACTAACAAATTAAACTTTCTAAATAGAAATAACTCAACTTTAAATTCTTAAAATTTCTTATAGCCTTTTTGTTAATTAGCAATACAATATAAGGTTTACAATTTCATTATTTCAAGAACAACTAAACAGACAACATAAAATATTTAAACTACTTATATTTTAAATTTATTTCTTGGAAGTATTTAGATTGTTGTCTTAATTAAGCATCAAATTAATAACTGGGAACATGCGACAATTCATTTTGATTTTTAAATTAGCCCTTACCATAATTATTTTGTTTTTTGGAGCCCCTTTAAAATCTTATTCAGATTCTTCTTCTTATAAAAATATAGGCGACGGTCAACAAGCTACTTCATTAATTTTTACCTTGGTGGACGGAATTACAGTAGGTCCTAAGGGTAATATCTATATTTCCCATCGCTCCCAAAATCGCATTCGTAAAATTAATAATGACGGAGTCGTTTCCACTGTTGCCGGAAATGGGTTGGCTAGGTTTTCTGGAGATGGTGGTCTGGCCACTGAAGCTTCGCTAAACTTTCCTGCAGGAGTTACTTTTGACTCACAAGGAAACCTTTACGTTGCCGACCGGAATAACCATCGAGTCCGAAAAATAGATCTCAATGGGATTATTACGACAGTAGCCGGCAACGGAATCGCAGATTATACCGAAGACGATGTTAAAGCGACAGAAACCAGCCTTAACTTTCCGTCCGATGTAGCTATCGACCAAACGGGACATATTTATATTTCAGACAGATCTAATAGCCGCATCAGAAAAATAGATACAAACGGTGTCATAACAACGTTCGCAGGAATGGGAGTCGCTAGCTATGGTGGAGATTTTGGCCCCGCTGACGAAGCCTTTTTGAAGTTTCCTTTTGGTCTAGCATTCGATAAAAAAGGTAACTTGTTCGTTGCTGACCGGGGAAATAACCGAGTTAGAAAAATCGACCCAGATGGCATCATCTACACTGTCGCAGGCACGGGACTTTTCGCCATACGTGGCGATTATGGGCCTGCAAGTCGCGGAGATTTGGCTTTTCCAACCGATGTCACAGCAGATAATAAAGGAAACATCTATATTGCCGATCGTAATAATAACCGAATTCGAAAAGTAGATCCCGAAGGAATTATCACCACCTTTATGGGAACGGGATTGACCCACTACAACGGAGATCAAGGAGTCGCTTCTCAATCCAATTTAAGCTTACCTTTCGCAATAACGATCGGGTCAGACGAAAAAAGTCTACTAGTGGTGGATAGGTCTCATTTTCGGATTCGTAAAGTTGACTTTTTAACTGGAAGAGTAACAACCGTTGCTGGTAATGGAAAATCGCTAATGAAGGGCGACGGAGGCCCCGCATTGGGAGCGACCTTAGAAGGACCTTCAGGAATTACTATTACCGACAACGGTGATATTATTTTTGCTGACCAAATGCATAATAGGTTACGGCATATAACATCCAACGGAACTATTTCAGCTTTTGCTGGAACTGGTCAAGCTAGCCCTAGCGGAAAGCCTGGATTAGCTGTTAAGACTCCTCTGTTGCGCCCTGCAATCGTCGCTAAAGGTATTCATGGCGATATATTTGCAGTCGAATCTTATGGAAATGGATTACATATAGTTAATATCAACTCAAAAGGACAATTAACGCCTTTTGCCGGTAACGCTCTTGCTGGGACTGGCGGTAATGGAGGTCAAGCTCTTAACGCATCATTTATTAGTATAAGAGCCATTGCAGTTGATTCTTCAGGTAATTTATTTATAGCCGATCGATCTAACCGATACATTCGAAAAGTTAACGCTAATGGAATCATTTCAAAGGTCGCAGAAAAAAATTGGGGTACAATACCTGGAGATATCCATCCAAACGGACTTACAATCGATTCCTCTGGAAACCTTTTTGTTTCTGATTCTGGAACAGGAAAGATTTTTAAAATATATCCTAACGATAAGGTTGAAGTAATAGCTGGCAATGGAGACTTCAACGATCATGGAGATGGAGGACCTGCCTTATTAGCCGGTATTCGATCCCCAGGAGCATTAGCCATATCACCGAACAACGAACTATACATTTGCGAACAACAAACTCATCGCATTAGAAAAGTTGATAACTCAGGTCATATTTCTCTCGTCGCAGGAACGGGTAAAGGAGGTTTCTCAGGAGACGGAGGACCCGCTGTAGGAGCTCAGTTTCAAACCCCTCGCGACATCGTTTTCGACGACTCGGGAAATCTCTATGTAACCGATCGTGGAAATAACCGAATTAGAAAAATAGATCCTAAAGGAATCATAACCACCATTGCTGGCATTGGTAATTTTGGATATTTACAAGACGGCCTCGAAGTCAATCTCATCGTTCATAATTTTCCATAAAATATAATGAAAACTATTTGGAAAAAATATATAACCTGGGTCATTTTTTTATGGTTATCCGCTATTCCTTCTATAGCTTATCCGTTTAACGTCAATCAATTTATCTTTAATGACCTGACCAAAAACGGAACATACTTGGATATGACAGGAAGCGGGATACTAAAAGATTTTGGAATTAAAGCTTTAGCC
>CAWVUN010000269.1:0-3610 GCA_963932495.1 uncultured bacterium | reverse complement strand
CGCGATAACGTTTTTTGATTCTAAGAACTTCCCCTAATAAGCGATATGTTTCAGGTTGTTTTCCCGGATAAATTTCTATGTTTCTACGCCAGAGAGTTTCGCTGTCTTTCCAAACCTCAATCTGTTTTGCAGAAGAAGTCCCAAGGCAAATGAACGTAACGAAAACTAGAGGAATTAATAGGAATGAAATAGACTTCTTTTTAAATACAAACCGGCATGAAAAAAAACCTCCTCCCACTAAAAAATATAAACTTAACGTCGAAAGATATGTATATCGATTAGCTGCCGCCTGCGCGCCCACTTGAATTAATCCTACTACTGGAGCTAAAACAATCAAATAATATAGCCACGCAACGCCCCAAGCTCTCTCCCCACGACACCAACAAACCCAACAAAATAATGTTACTCCGATAAAAAAACAAACTGTTCCAATAAAGCGGCCGTCCCACATTGACAAAGAGTCTACATGAGGATAAACGGGAGCCAAGTTGGCCGGCAGTATCGTTTTTTCTATATAAAAGAAAATATTATGAACTGAATTGATAGCACGCGCATGAAACGAAAAATCTATTATCGGGGCGAGAGCGCCTACCTTCTTTTGACCAATAATAGTTATTAATCCAATTGCTAAACTAAGAATAAAGAAAGGCCATTTAGCTAAAGCCAATCTAATGAAATTTTTTAGGCTGTCGCTTCTCTTTAAAGGGTAAATATCCAGAATCAACAGTACCATTGGAATGGTTACGGCCATTGGTTTAGCCATTAGAGCTAGCGACGCATAAACAATGGAAGACAACGGCCAATCGCGATTCTCTCCTTCAGTTTTTTCAAGATGGAATTTAATGTAGGAACAGTAAGTTAAAAGAACAAAAAACGCGCACAGTAAATCTTTCCTTTCAGATATCCAAACAACCGATTCAATTCTTAACGGATGAATAGAAAAGATTATGGCTACGAAAAGACCTATAAACCGTACAAGTTTTATATCGAAACCTTTAAACGCCTGCGCTTTAAAGATTAATTCAAAAAGTAGAAATATCAAAAAACCATTGAGCCCGTGGATCATAATGCTCGTAAAATGATGTCCCCTCGGATCTAGTCCAAATAAATAGCGGTCAATACTGTGCGATATCCAAGTCAACGGTTGCCAGTTTGCAGTGTGTAAACTTAAAAAAATATCTTTAAAGTTTTCGACCGAGAACTCGCTAACCATAGAGTTCTCAATCACAAAAGCTGGGTCGTCGAAATTAACAAAACCATTATTTAAGGCTTTTTCAAAAACAAAGAAATTGGCAAATAAAATAATGAAAGCGCATAACACTGAAGAATCTTCTAATTTTCTTAATAGATTCGAGAAAGTCATTTTCGGATTCCACTTGAACTTAAAGGCTGATTTGTCTTAATGAGCTGAGCAAGCCCATCTTGTGCTTCAGGATAATTTGGGTATAGTTTTAAAGCCAAGTCAAACTCCCGCAAAGCTTCTTTTTTTTACCCAGGATAGTGTGAACTTTACCCAAATAAGTTAGGGCGAGTAGATTGTAAGGATTCTCTTTTACTGCAATTTCTAATTTTTTTTCGGCTTCCTCTATAAAGACTGAATTAGAATTGAGTTTATATTCTCCTAGCAATGTTTTAGCAAAAATTACTTTCGCAGAAGCGCAATGAGTGCAAAACCCTTCGGCTTTCTCTGCGAATTTGACATAAGTTTCAGCTCTTTGTGATTTTAAAATTTCTACCTTTAAAGTTTTATTGTAGTGCCAATAACATTAGGCGGAAAAGATCGCTACTAGAGACACACTGAGGCACAGGCCTACATACGCGTTCCAATAAAATTTGTGCCTTATAGGTAGAACTTTCAAGACTAAAGCGTCAAAAAAAACGATTAAAATTGCAAAATGGAAAATAAAAGAAGAATCGAGCCAATTAACTTCGATTAAATTTTGAATCAAAAAACCAGTACACGCAATGGACACAGCTAATATTTCTTTGCAATGCGGTGAACCCGATGCTCTTTTCATAATCTCGTATATTTTTTTAAACCACGCCAACAGGAATCCACAAAACAATATCAAACCAACCCATCAATGGTCAGAAAGAATTTGAAAATAGAGACTATGCGCATGAGAAGGCGACTTTTGGATATAGCCAGGCCGGAAAGAGCCTTCTAGCTTAGTAATAAAATAAGGATAAATTGCACCAAAGGTTAAGGCTCCTGTTCCCGTAAAAGGCTTTACTTTAGAAATCTCCCAAGCTCCTTGCCAATAGACCATCCGATTAAGAAAGTTACCGCCGGAAATTGCTCGTGATCATTTAACTGGCATAAAAGGACTTTTTGCAATTACTTGTTTGTACTCTTGTGGCAAAGACGCAACTTTAACCAAACAAAAAGTAAATATTATAGGAGAATGAACAAAGTAGGGATCGCGGTATTGTTGTAACTTTTACCAACTTACAAAACACCGGCTCACGATTAAAGATTAAGCCTTTTGCAGGTTAGGGCCTGTGTATGATTTTTAATCGAATCTTGGGGGAAAAACCTAAAACAACAAAAAGTAAGGTTAGAATACTTACAACCATACCCACGCGAAATGAAACTGGATTATATTCAAACAAAACTCTATGTGAACCCGGATTAACGACAATAGAACGAAAGGCATAATGGGATCGATAAATTTCAGTATCATTACCATCTATTTTTGCCTCCCAACCCGGAAAATAAGCGTCACTCAAAAAAAGCATCCTCTTTTTTTCCGCATTTACTACCATTTCAATATGATTCGGCCAATATTTTATTATATTGACGGATTCAGCTTCACTTACTTCTTCTATTCCATTATCACAATCAAACTCTTTAGGGGATTCATTAAGAAGAATTAACTTCTCAGGATTAAAATCATCTTTTGAAAACATAACTGGATATTCACCTTCGTTTTTAACGACATGGCAAGAGCCAATCAAAAATGCTCTAGGATATACCTTTTCATTTTCGTAGACTTTAATAGAATCTTTTTTATCTAATAAAGAAAGTGTTTCTTTAGAAAGATTTTCAGTAAATCCTCCCGGTTCGGTACGAATTAATTTTAATCCTTCAAGATCTAATTTTTCTGCCGAAACAATATACTTCGCATTTAACAAATTCAATAAGTTAAAACGATTCTTTAATGGCATCGTATTCAATATACCGCGGAAATTCTCGAAAAAATAGGGCCTCATAACAGTTTGACCTTCGAGATAGGAAATTCCATACGCTAACCCTGTTAGTGAACGGATGAACCTTGCCTGCTCTTCATAAGTTATTTTTCCACTCTTAACTTTTTTTTTGTAATAATCTTTTTTAGTTTCCTTAGTTACATAAGTACGAAAAACTCCCGGCTGATTAGCAAGGAAACTCATGTTTTGACTTGGTCGATGAATATCCCTAGACGAAATCGTAAAAACCAACCCATGATTCCCAAAAAACAAATCAAAACCCAATACAGCTACCGATAAAACTAAAAACCATGAATTTCTTCTCGATTTTTTCGAAGCAAAAAAAAGGAAGAGGCAAAATATAGACGCAAAAACAAATAACCTCTGTAAATTAGCTAGGTTAACCCAAGGCTCGTTATAA
>CAWVUN010000268.1:0-3611 GCA_963932495.1 uncultured bacterium | reverse complement strand
TGTTGAAGAGTTCGCTTCGGTTGAAGAAAATGTAGATGGGATGGATCATCAAAAGTACTTGTGGGGTAATTCGGCGTACGCTTTAGCAGAGAGAATCACCAATGCTTTCGCGCTATATAAATGGTGCGGTGCTATTCGTGGAGTTGAAGGGGGTGGTAAAGTAGATGGATTGCCAACTCATACCTTTAAAACAACGGATGGGGATATTGCTCTTAAATGCCCAACTGAAGTGGCTATCACAGACCGAAGAGAAAAAGAAATCAGCGATCAAGGATTTATTTCTCTTGTTCATTGTAAGGGAACTGATTACGCAGCATTTTTTGGCGGACAAACTTGTAATAAACCAAAGGTTTATAACTTGGATGCGGCTAACGCGAATGCAAGGCTTTCAGCGCAGTTACCTTATATTCTAGCTGCTTCGCGTTTTGCGCATTATTTGAAAGTAATTATGCGTGATAAGATAGGCTCTTTTATGACAGCTGGTCAGGTATCTAGTTATTTGAATAACTGGATTGCTAGCTACGTTCTTTTGAGTGACGAAGCGGGTCAAGAAACTAAGGCTCAATTCCCATTAAGAGAAGCTCGTGTTGACGTAGCAGAAATTCCAGGTAAGCCAGGTTGTTATAAGGCCGTTGTTTTCTTACGACCTCATTTCCAACTTGACGAATTGACTGCTTCTATTAGGTTGGTTGCAGAATTACCGCCACCGGCAGAATAATATAGGTTTCGACTTCCGGACCGCCCTTTATAGGGCGAACCGGATTGTTGAAAAAATGTTAAAATTGATATGAAATTGTTCCCGTTTTTTTAATTTAGGAGAGCACTATGCCTCAAAATATGTTTATGAAGATTAAGGAGATTCCTGGCGAAAGTACAGATGGTACCCATGCCGGAGAATATGAAATCCTTTCTTTTAGTCATGGGGTGTCTCAACCGACATCCCCTACTCGAAGTACATCTGGAGCCGCTACTGTTGAAAGATGTTTCCATCAAGATTTTTCCATATCTAAATATATGGATATTGGAACGCCTGACTTGAACCTATTTTGTTGTCAGGGTAAACCAATAAAAGAAATCGTGATTACCTGCTACCGAGCCGACTCAGCTGGGGAAAAAGCAGTTGAATATATGAAATATACGATAAACGATTGTATCATTTCGTCTATTTCTGTTAATGGCGGCGGTGGAGATCTTCCAAGTGAATCGATCACTTTCAACTATGCAAAAATTACTTGGAATTATTTGCCACAGAAAGAAGGCGGCGGAGCAAAAGAAGGAAACAAGCAGACAGGATGGGACCTTTTTAAGAATGTCAAGGTCTAATGAATGCCTTCTTTTAAACCTGAAGACAACGTTAGGGCAGCTCTCTTTGATCGTTTGATAGATTTGGAACCTGAAATTCCAGGAGAGCCTCGTCCTTTACGGACTATGAATGCCAGTGAACTTTATATGTCTGTCATGCAGGAGTTAAATAGATTGCTAAATTCAAGATGTCCGCTCACTGTGGATCAGTTAAAAGATCGGGAACGAACAACTATCGATTATGGCGTTCCCGATTTTTCTGCTTTCAATCCGCAGAGCTTAGACGATCAGAATTTATTGGCTAAAAACGTTAAAGATACGATCTCGGTATATGAACATCGCCTACAAAATGTTCGGGTCAAAATAGAAGAATTTGTTGATGATAAAAAGGCATTATATGTGAATGTTGAGGGGACTTTGGCCTTTGAAACTGTCCGGGAGCCTGTTTCTTTTCCATTAGTTATTACTGAAAAAGGGGAGAAGGTAACTCTAGATGCCATTAGAAGATGATCGTCTGATTTACTACCAGAGGGAGTTAGCCTATCTCAGGAATATGGGTAAATCGTTTGCCCAAACGTATCCGAAAGTAGCTGGAAGGTTAGAATTAGACGCAGAACAATCAAAAGATCCCTATGTAGAAAGGCTGATCGAATCTTTTGCTTTTTTAACTGGAAGAATTCAAAGAAATATAGACGATGAATTTCCAGAAATAGGCGCAGCCCTATTAAATGTTTTATACCCCCATTTCATCGATCCCGTACCATCTTTTTCTATAGCGAAATTTGAGCCTGACCCCGACCAGGGTAAATTGACTTCCGGTCATGAAATAAAAAAAGATACAGCTTTATTTGCTCAAACCCAGCAAGGGGAGATTTGTCGATTTAAAACTTGCTATCCGGTTACTCTATGGCCTCTTCGCGCAACATACTCCGCCTTTGAATCGTCTGAAAATTATGATTTTCTGGATGGCATTGAAAGAGCTGCCACGGTTTTGAGGATTCGAATAGAAAGTTTAGGATCTTTGAAAGAGCTCAATGTGAAGAGCCTTCGATTCTTTATTAACGGTATTAATTCAGTTGCTAATGAATTATATGAACTACTGTTCAATCAATCGTTTCTCTTTTATATATTAACGGATAAAAAAGATAAAAAAGGAAATCCATTAGCTATAAAGCTAAATGATGACGCTTTGAAACCGGTGGGTTTTGAACTTGACGAAGATATCTTGCCCTATCATAAATTCACTCATCCAGGGTATAGGTTACTTCAGGAATACTTTACATTCGCTGAGAAATTTTTGTTTTTTGATTTGGATGATTTAAATGTTCAAGTTTCGGAAAATTTTTTTGATATTGTTGTTCTACTTAAGCGAAGACCGCGCGATCAATTGCCCATAAATGAGGAGACTTTTCAACTTGGATGTTCTCCCATAGTTAATCTTTTTAAAAGCACATCCGAACCCATTCGCATTGATCAATTAAAGTCAGAATATCCATTAGTTTCGGATATTCGTAGAGAGAGAATCACTGAAATCCATTCAATTCACAAAGTATCAGGCTCTAGCGATCCTGCTTCTGAAGCTCAAGTTTACAAGCCCTATTTCTCGTTTGATCATGAAATGGAAGAACGAGGTCATGAAGCATTTTGGTATGCAAGGCGACGTACGTCTGTTAAGCCTGGCGTTCCAGGATCCGAAATGTTTTTAACTTTTTTAGATTTGAAGTTTAACCCATCGATGCCACCCTCTGAAATGGTATTTGCACATACTCTTTGTACGAATAGAGATCTGGCGGCTCAACTGCCAGAAGATGCGGAACTTCAAATTGAGGAAAGCGCGCCTTTATCTTATATTTCTTGTTTAAAGAAACCGACACCACAGCTTAATCCGTCTGTGGATGGTTCTACCCTTTGGAAACTGATTTCCCATTTATCTTTAAATCATCTTTCTTTGACGGACAATCATAAAGGTCTTTTTGCGCTTAGAGAGATTTTGAGATTATATAGTTATTCAAAGCGGCAATCAGTTGATCAGCAATTGGTAGGTATTTCGGAGATGAAATCGCGTAAAGTTGTACGAAGAGTGAAAAATGAAGCCTGGAGACGGTTTTGTCAAGGCACGGAAATTACTCTTGTTTTTGACGAGTCTCAGTACATTGGAACTAGTGCTTTTTTGTTAGCTTCGGTGCTCAATCGTTTCTTTCCTTTATATTCTTCGATCAACTCATTTACCCAATTGATTGCTAAAAGCCAGCAAAGAGATGGAGAATGGAAACGATGGCAACCTATGGTTGGAGAAAAAAATCTTCTGT
>CAWVUN010000267.1:0-3637 GCA_963932495.1 uncultured bacterium | reverse complement strand
CCCATTACAACAGTAGATCCAGCCTTAACGGAGATGAAGGGCGACTGCCGAAGATGTAAAAAAATTTTGCTTAACGTGTTGTCCAACGCAGTGAAATACACTCCAGAAATGGGGCACATTCATATTGCTATTTCAATATAGAACGACCTCGTCAGGATCTTCATATCCGAGAAAGAAACTGGTAATACTCTGGAAGACCAGGAAAGTATATTATCCGAGTTTCATCAAGCCGATAGAGCTCGAGAAGAGGCTTTAGGCGGAACCGGTATCGGCCTAGTGCTGACAAAAAAACTGGTTGAGATGCATGGAGGAGAAATTGGAGTCAATAGCGACTCAAGCGGAAACACTTTTTGGTTTACTCTACCTCATAAAAAATCGGATCGTGTCACAGATATAGATATTTCATCTAACGATGAAGAGCAAGACCCTATTCCGACGGGATGTAAAATTCGCGCTGTAGCAAGATAACAAAGTGAACTTAGCTATGTTGCTAGATATGCTTCGCATACAAGAGCAAAAAGTCTTTGTAACTAGGAATGGAAAAGAAGCAATCGACTTGGTTTTATCTAACAAGCCAGAGTTAATTATTATGGACATGCTAATTCCGTTGATGAATGGACTGGAAAACTCGAGCCGCTTACGCGGTATCCCCGAGTTTTCATAGACTCACATCATCGCTCTTACTGCCAGTGTCGGCGAGGACAGCAACGAAAAATGCCTAGAAGCGGGATGTACGGTGTAGCTTTCGAAACCTATTCAATTAAAAGGACTTAATGTGGCCATGAGACGTTATTGGAAATAAAATGAAACGAGAAGTAAATAATAATTAATAAAAAAATTAGCCGCGGTAAATAATTTTCTTTTTTAAATTTTGGTGCAAGTGCTAATCGCTTAACAATATTTTGCAATTTCTCAGAAAAGCTAGTTAATCAAGGAGAAGTTGTCAAAAAAAATTTCTTTTGTGATTAAAGTTTCATTAAGGTTCGGCAAATAATTCAACTTTGTGCTTATTCCCACATTATCAATTTTATTTTCAAACACATGTGATTTGTAATAAATAAATGGAGAAAAAGTAATGACCAAAATAACTACTGAAATCAAAATATGCTTTAAAGGAATTTTTATTTTATAAACTATACAACTTAAAATGGAACTAAAATAAGTGTTGAAACCGAATAATGTATTTGTATTGATAAAGCAATTATCAACGCCATATAAAGAAATTATTTTGCGTCCCGCGGAGTTATAAAATTAAAAAGAGAATGGACAAATAATACGACAAAAATAAAAGACGGATTCACAGGACTCAAAACAGAGCTTATATGAGCAGGGTTAAGAACTAATAAACTGGAAGCAATAATCCCACTTAATAAACCAAAATATTTTTTTTACACTCAAAAAAATTAAAGGGACACAAATAATGTTTATTATAAAATTAATTATTGATTCATATGAATAATGTAAAAATAGTGGACAACTTAAAAGAATATAAAAAAAGGTTCCAGCTATCATACCTCCATTATTTGCCTCAGGCCCCACTAATGGGAAATAATCACCTATGAAAAGATGTATAGCTCTATCAAAATCTCTCACCGATCATTTATTTAAATTAGCAATCTCTAAAAAGTTCCATTAGACATAAACACCAATTACGACACAGCCTATTCCAATGAGAATAAAAAAAATTTAGGTGTAGTCAAAAGCTTTATTTTTTGTTTCACTTAAATTATTTAACATTTTTTAACAATACCTTAACTGAGCGTTTTTTTAGTTTATAGACATAAAAGTACTTAATTGATTGATTATAAGAATTTAAACTGTTTTGGCAAAGCAAACCTAATAATCAACGAAAAATGAAGGCATTATGAATAAAATGGAACCGCTAATCAAGAATTGAATTCATAAAATTGGAATAGCGGCAGATAAGTTAACGAGTCGAGACGGTTTGTTATTTATCAGACATAGGAATTTTATCGTTGTGATCAGAATCGTTTGTTCATATGCGCACGCGCCAAAAAGGAAGTTCCGTTGGGCATGATCTTCTTCGGAATAAGTCGATATATAGTTGAGCTGTATTTTGTAATTATCTAAACTCGACAGGACTGCAATATCCGAGATAAAAATATAATCGCACCTAGGAATTCGCCCCAACTTTCACCAGAAGTAGGGTCGTACCAAATACCATATATTCATTTTGGTACTAGCATACCAACTGCTTCACGCCATTGAGACTAAATTACGCCGTAAAGAAGTTCATTTTATTGATCGAGGCAAGATTCTTCGAAAAGTTCGGGATGACAGGACATAGGAAGCATGGGAACAGTGATGAACAAAGCCAACTTTAGTTTAACCGTGATCATATAAACCCGTTCCTTCTCGATCGACAGGCGAAGCCAGTCTGGCGATCAATGTTACATTTTATTTATTTAAGGGTTCGGTTAAACCGATAGGAACTCGCTATGAGGTAGAATGGTGGCACCCATGAGATATTCGTCAACTCCACGAGCGGCTTCTCTGCCTTCGGCAATTGCCCACACAACTAACGATTGACCGCGCGCCATATCTCCGGCAACAAAAACGCCGGGAACGCTGGTCATCTTTTTATCGTCGCACGCTACATTGCCGCGTTCGTCTATATCGACACCCAATTTCTCAATCATACCTCCACGGATAGGGCCTAAAAATCCCATAGCCAATAAGACTAAATCCACTTGTATCTCAAATTCAGAACCGGGTACTTCGACAATTTGTGGTCGCCCCGTTTTGGCGTCGGGGTCGCCAAATTCTATTTTAACGGCATGGACTTTATTAACCTTGCCGTCTTTCGAGGAAAACTTCTTAGTCATAACGCAAAAGTCGCGAACTTCATCTACGGCTTCTGCATGGGAAGAAGAAACTCGATAAATCTGTGGCCAATCTGGCCATGGATTACCTTCAGCTCGACTCTCTGGAGGAGCTGGCAATAATTCAAATTGGTCGATCCTTTTAGCACCTTGTCGCAAGGAAGTTCCCAGGCAATCAGAACCCGTATCACCGCCGCCTATAACTAATACATTCTTATCTTTAGCGGTGATCGCTTCCGCTTCAAGAATCCTATCGCCCTGCAATCTTTTTGTTTGTTGAGGTAAAAACTCCATAGCAAAGTGGATTCCGTCTAAGTCCCTACCCTCAACGGGCAAATCTCTTGGCAGTTGCGCTCCGCCACATAAAATCACGGCGTCGTAATCATTTTGCAAATCTTCAATTTTAACGTTTGCACCAACATGGGAATTAGGACGAAAATCGACGCCTTCTTTTTCCATGACATCGACGCGCCGTTGTACTATTTCTTTCTCTAACTTAAAGTTTGGGATTCCGTACATCAATAAACCGCCGATTCGGTTGTCTTTTTCCAATACAACGACGTTGTGTCCCACTTTGTTGAGTTGATCGGCAGCGGCTAGCCCTGCTGGACCCGAGCCTACTATCGCAATTTTCTTACTGGTTCTTTTAAGCGGTGGGGTTGTTTGACCTTCCGGCATTTGAACGATCCAGCTATCGTCACAAACTGGTTCAATATTATTTTGAAAGCTTTTTTCGTGACAAATGTGCCTAACAATCGACCTGCCCGGTGTTAGCTTGATGGCAGTATCTATCA
>CAWVUN010000266.1:0-3645 GCA_963932495.1 uncultured bacterium | reverse complement strand
CAAAACCTCAAAAAAAAAAATTAACCGATTAAATCTACTGCTTATATAAATCCTTGGAAAGACACGATTAGTGCCCCGCCAAAATTTGATTTAAAAAAACACTAATAATATTATCAATCTAAATCTCTGTCAATCTTAAAATTTTAGCTAAACTCACCATGATATAAGATTTTATAAGCATTTAGAGTTATAAAACTATCTCCACCCTAACTAATCATGCGGCAAATGTGACGCGTGATGGAGAACCATTTTCCACTCATTTTCAAACATCTGAAATAAATTAGTGGAAATAACTTTTGAAGCTTGCACTCCAGTCATCGAAATTGAAAACAAGTTTTCTTGACATCGAATCCACGCTAAATCGTCAGAAACCAAAGCTTCCACCTCAGATAGTTTAATTTCCATATTGTCTGTGTTACTAAAAATATCCTTCCAGCTTTTGATTATAGACTCATAGCCATTTAATGGAGGCCACCCAGGGTGAATGCAACTAACAGGCCCAAGAGTACTCCAAACCCCTTGCATTCCCAACAAGTTTTGAGAGTTAAACGCTTTATAAAATCTCTCATTAGCCGCTTTTGCTTCTTCTTCTAAAATCATTTATTTAATTTCTTGATCTGTCGATTAACCTGACGTCTTTTTTAATAAGAATTCAATTGCTTCAATTGTTTCTGGGGAAGCCCAGTTTTTTGCTCCATCAACCTTAGCTGTAATATGGCCAGATCTACTCACCACATAAGTAATGGGAATAGTGTGTGAATGATAAAGCCTTTCGGCTGTTTCGTCTTTATCCAGTAAGACTGGAAAAGAAAGTTTTCTTTCATCAATAAACTCTTTAACGCCACCAGCTTTATCGATACTCACGGCTAAGACAGTAAACCCCTGAGAACGAAACCTACGGTAGAGTTTCTCAAGAGAAGGCATTTCTATAAGACAAGGAACACACCAAGTTGCCCAAAAATTTATTAAAACCACCTTACCCCGGAAACTTTCCAACCCCACCCTATTCCCTTCCAAATTAATAAGAGAAAATTCAGGGGCTAAATACCCTACCTCCGCTTTTTTTTCATTACTTAACTTCTGGGGTTTAAATTTGGAAAGCTCTAGTGGAGCTTCATTGTAGTGGCTGACCAAAAAGAACACAGATAGCGCAAACAAGAAAAAATAGTACCCAATGTACTTTTTAATGGGAATAGAGTCGCTCCTTTTTTATATGGTCAATTTCGTCCTTCATCTTCTCAATGCGAACTCTTTGCCCCATCAACAAAAAATATAAAAGAGTAAAAGCTCCTAACGAAATCATTAAAGTCGCTACCATAGATTCGTCCATTCCAGCACCAAATCCCTCTGGAGTGATCATCTTAGGTTTAGGATGAAAAGTTCTCCACCATAGAACCGAAAAATGAATGATCGGAATATTAAGAAATCCTGCAATCCCAATAACAGCAGAGTATCGAGCCCGCATCGACCCAGCTCCAGTTTGTAGCCTCAACATAATATAAGATACATATATGAGCCATAAAACCAACGTAGATGTAAGTCGGGCATCCCAAACCCACCAAGTGCCCCAAATGGGCTTAGCCCAAATAGGTCCCGTAATTAAAACAAGAGAACAAAAAACAACTCCAATTTCTGCCGAAGATTGTGCATAAATATCCCACTCTCTTTCTCTCTTCCATAAATACAAAATACTGCTCAAAAAAACGATGAAAAACGCAAAAAAGGATAACCATGCGGAGGGGATATGGTAATACATGATCCTCTGAACAAGACCTTCTTGTTTTTCGGTAGGCACGTATACAAAAATAGCGTAAACCATCGCCAAACAAGCAAGAGTCGTCAATCCCCACAGTAACCAATTAATGCCAGGTTCTTCCTCTTTTTCTTCTAAATCTTCGTTCACTAATCTGAATCCTTTTTCAGGGTTTCTTTCAACAATTCTAGATCTCGCCGGAGAGCTTCATTTCTCTTCATTAAACTGATGACGTAAACAAGGATCCCCACCCAAACAAAAATGTTTGCGGCGAATAAATAACCTAACTGGCCCATGTCAGTTTTATTCCTCCAGAATATGGTCTATGGTCATAATAGACACCGCTAAAAAAACGATATCAAAACACGAAATCAACCCAATCCATTTAGTCATATCAGACAGCTTTTCACCAGCTAGTAACCGACCCGTCATATTCACCGAACCAATAACTAAAGGAGTGACCAAAGGATATAATAATATCGGTAACATGATCTCCCTGGTCTTTAAATTAGATGCCAGTGAAGACAATAAAGTTCCCAAAATACAAAAACCTAGGGAACCTAAAAATATTACCAATAATAACGGAAATAAAACACTGATAATATCTACATCAAAGAAAATCATAAATACTGGAAGAATTAACACTTCCATCACACTCAAAAACAAAAAGTTACTCACCATTTTACCAAAGTAAATAGCAGTCCTGTCGGCTGGACTAAGCATCATTCCCTGAAGACAACCGTTCTCTTTTTCCAAAGTAAAAGAACGGTTAAGTCCCAATGTCCCTGAAAAAATAAAGGCAACCCATAAGACTCCTGGCCCAACATCATTTGCATTCACAATACTGAGATTAATGGAAAAAATAAAAATAAGTATTGATAAAATGGAAAATATAAACATGGAGCCAAAAAGCTCTTTCGTTTTAAGCTCCGCAATAACGTCTTTCCAAATTATCGCTAATATTTGGGCAAAATAAGTTTTCATTTTTTAGCACTTCAAGTGCGGGTATTCGCAATCTCTTGATAATAAAAATCTTCAAAATTATTTTTATCAACCTCATCAATATGCCCCATAAAAGCCTTTTTACCTTCGGCCATGATCGCTACACGATCGCACATTTCTAATCCTCTAGGAATATCGTGCGTTATCATCACAATACTTCGTTTCTCATCTTTCAAGGCCAATAAGCGCTCCTTAAGATTTTCTGACGCGTGCTGATCCAAACCCGTATAGGGCTCGTCTAAAAACAGAATTGCAGGGTTATTTATAATTGCTCTAGCAATTGAAAGCCTTTGAGTCATTCCTCTAGAAAAAACTCCAACCGGATCATGCATTCGCGCTTTTAAACCCATTTCATCAATCACTTGAGCCGCACGTTCTTCTGGGTTTTCAAGACGATGCATTTTCCCATAAAAAACAAGATTCTCTAATGCGCTTAAGTTGTCGTACAAATAGGAGGCGTGTGAAATCATTCCAATTTGACTTCGCATTGCAGGGACCGACTCTCCTATATCAAATCCAGCTACAAACGCCGTCCCAGAAGTGGGCCGAGCAAGGGAAGAAAGTATTTTTATTAAGGTAGTTTTACCAGCACCATTCGGACCAAATATGGTTAAGAATTCTCCATTAAAAAGCTCTAAATCAATGCCACGTAATGCTTGAACAAAACCAAACGTTTTTTTCAACGCTTTTACGTACAGAATATGATTTGGGGATGGGAGGCCGTTTTCGGACATGAAATCGTTTTGAAAGAGCTAAGAAAAATCAAACAAGGGACCAGAAGGATAACTCAATATATCGGGTTATACGGCCCTAATTTTTCGGAGGAGGCTTTTTTCTCCATCTTTTTATTTTTTTCTAGAACGTCTATTTTCTCTAAGATACTAACTGCT
>CAWVUN010000265.1:0-3647 GCA_963932495.1 uncultured bacterium | reverse complement strand
GCTTAAATTATTTATGAATAATTTTCTTAACTTAAAACATTAAAAAAAATCGAAAATACCCCTATTAGATTATAATAATAAAAATTTATTACTAAAGTACCGTTGGTTAATCAAAAATTAAGACTAATCAGCTTCGCTAATATATTTAAAATAACTAAATAAACATATTTATTTAAAACTCATATTTATTGGAGCCAAACGATGTCGGAAAAATTAAAAGTATTTTCTCCTTATGATGGTAGCTTAATTTCCGAACTCGAGATGGACGATGAAGAATCCGCCTTAAAAAAGTTGGGCGTTGCTTACAGCCTTGCCTCCAACCCAGATAAACAAATTCCTTTACCTGAACGAATCGCAATCTTAGAAAAAACCGCTGACTTGGTGGAAAGTCGTTTGGAAGATTACGCTAAGCAATCTGCTAATGAAGGCGGGAAACCTATCATGGATTCGCGAGTAGAACTAGCGCGTGCAGTTCAAGGAATTCGCGAAGCAGCTAGATCGGTCAACCATTTAATTGGGCGCGAAATCCCAATGGGATTGACCACTTCATCACTTAATCGTAAAGCATTCACCTTTCGCGAACCTATCGGAGTAGTAGTTGCCGTCAGCGCTTTCAATCATCCGTTCAACCTCATTGTTCATCAGGTTATACCAGCCGTTGCGGTAGGTTGCCCTGTAATCGTCAAACCAGCCCGTTCGACTCCTATTTCTTGCGTCAATTTAATCAACGCACTTTACGAAGCGGGATTACCCAAAGAATGGTGCCAAACTGCTATCTGCTCGGGGAAAATTGGAGAAAAATTAGTAATAGATCCAAGAACGTCTTTTTTCTCTTTCATAGGGTCTGGAAAAGTCGGCTGGGGCTTGAGATCCAAAGTCGCTCCAGGAACCCGATGTGGACTTGAACACGGTGGAGCAGCTCCTGTTATTTTCGAAAAAGACGCAGATATAGAAGACGCCCTACCCTTATTAGCAAAAGGAGGTTTCTACCACGCAGGGCAAGTGTGTGTATCCGTTCAACGACTATACGTGCACGAAGATATCGTCGATCAATTAGCTAATAGACTTGTAAAGCTAGCTGAAAAAATGGTTGTAGGCGATCCATTGGACGACAAAACCGAAGTAGGACCGTTAATCGATAAAAAGGAAGTAGACCGAGTCCACGAGTGGGTAAAGGAAGCGGAAAAAGCGGGAGCAAAAATTTTAACAGGAGGTAAAAAAATCGGTAAAACTTGCTACTCTCCGACAATACTCTTGGATCCTCCAGACTCTGTTCAAGTCTCTTGCAGCGAAATCTTCGGCCCAGTCGTTGTAGTCTATACTTATAAAGATAGACAAGAAGCCATTAACAGAGCAAATAGCCTTCCTTTTTCTTTTCAAGCGGCTGTCTTTACTAAAAACATCGACGTCGCATGGGATACGATAAGTCGGCTCAACGCTTCAGCAGTTATGGTCAACGATCATACAGCATTTCGAGTTGATTGGATGCCGTTTGCCGGACACAAAGCTTCCGGATTAGGCGTTGGTGGAATGGTTTATACCATGGAAGAAATGACTGAAGAAAAAATGGTCGTTTTTAGATCTGCAGCACTATAAACAAACCATATAAGGCAAACACTTTGGATTCTGAGTTTAAAAAAGGGTATTGTTTTTTAGCAACCCTTTTCTTTATTTTTTTCCTCCTCCTCGCTCCGCTAGGAACATACAACGAATGGGTTCCCCCGGCTATTCAAAAGGGTTTTTATTCTATTTCTGTTATTGATCGTGGAGACGATAGTGGTTATTACGCTTACCTAAGGTCTATTTTTATTGATGGCGATTTAGATTTCATAAACGAGCGCGATTTTGCTCATCATGAAACCTTCACTTCTACAGGTTATGTTTTTAATAACTGGCAGTTTGGTCAAAGTGTTTTTTTTATTCCGTTTTTCATATTAGGTCACTGGGTCGCTTGCCTCTTAAAAGCTTTTGGATACCCAGTAACAACGGACGGCTACTCCTTTCCATATTACATCGTTACCGCCTTAGGTTCTCAAACTTATCTATTTGCCGGTCTTGTAATAACCTGGAACCTTCTAAAAAAACGCTTCAAAGAACCCATTCCAAAATTAGCAACTATCTCTATTTGGTTGGGAACATTTCTTTTATATTACTCATTTATTCGCCAAAGAATGGCTCACACTCAGGAATTTTTTGTTGCCGCAGTTTTCGTTTCTTATTGGCTAAAAATAAGAACCAATGACAAAAAGTCCGAGCACGTTCTTTTAGGCGCGATATTAGGCATCTTATGCTGTATTCGCGTTATAAATATCGGCTACTTTGCACTATATTTCATCGATCAATGGTTTTTAACACACCCAAGCAGTATCGCTTTTTTTTGGGAAAGAATTAAACTGTCTTTCACAAGGTCGCTATATTTTTTAGGCGCCTTTGCGATAGCCTTCTTACCGCAGAACTATATTTGGTTTAAATTAGATGGGATGCCTCTTCCCGCTTTTCATTCAGAGCTTGCGGGTTCCAGTATAAACACCCTTTCTTTAGAAAATATTTTTGCGGCAACGTTTAATTTTTTTTTCAGTCTTAAATGGGGACTTTTTATCTCCGCCCCGTTACTTTTCATTGGGATACTCGGAATAATAATAAATCGGAAAAAAATTCAGGATATACAAGCAGGGCTGTTGGCGGGAATTGCAGCGTTTATTTTAATAATCGTTTTTCTTTTTAATTACCTAGACGCCTACGAATATAGATATTTGAGCCCAACGCTTCCTCTATTCGCTATCGGTCTGGGGGCGATTTTTGACAAATTCATTCAAAATAAAAAGATTTGGATTGTGACGCTTTTCTTCATAGGAATATGTTTCTTAATTCAATACTTCATGATTATCCAATATAAAATAACTATTCCCTATAACCACCCTGAGTTTACTTTTAAGTCCATAACCACGATTCCACAAATACTTTCAGAAAACGTTCAACTATTGTTACGTTCTTCCAACTGGATTCGTCTCTTCACCCTTGAAAAACATGAACCCTGGAATTACAAAGATTATATTTATTTAGTATTTTTTCCCCTTGTCCAAGGTGGAATCATCTTTTTGATTTATTATTTTTATTCAAAAATAATATCACTTAAGGCAGAACAGAGAAAATGGTTCCATCCGAAGTATCTTTCGGGAATTATTTTTTCAATTTCAATATTGCTTATTGTATTGGTGGCGATAACTGCCCCTGCTAAAACTAAAGAAGAAATAAACGTTAGAAACCAGTATTCAGAATTATTGAAGACAGCATATTCTCTGACTGGGCAAAATCAATTTGAAGACGCCATAGTTTCGTACCAGAAGGCTTCAAACCTCGGGCTTGAGCTATGGACTCCCCAACTGAAACTTGCACTTATTTATCAATCCAAAAAAGATTACGCAAAATCTAACAGAAATTTTCAAGAAGTCTTGAAGTTGAACCCTTATCATCAATCCGCTTTAATAAATCTTGGAGTCAACTTTAATATTTTGGGAGATTATCAGAAAGCTGAAGAACTTCTTAATTTAGCCATTCGCCAAGAACCTCGGAGAGTAGAAGCCTTTGACACCTTGGGACAAATATATGCAAACCAAAATAAATGGGTTCGTTCAGAAAGAATGTTT
>CAWVUN010000264.1:0-3705 GCA_963932495.1 uncultured bacterium | reverse complement strand
CTCGGTTCAATCGCCGCCGGATATCCGATTCAAGCTCTGGAAGACCAGGAAACAATTTCTATATTACCCGAAGCAAACGACAAAGACGTTTTTGTGCTCCGCGTGAAAGGGAGCTCCATGATCGAAGATCACATTCAAGACGGAGATTTTGTGATTGTAGAGCGCAGGAACCGCGCTGAAAACGGAGAAACCGTAGTGGCTTTAATCGATAACGAAAACGCTACATTGAAACGATTTTATAGAGAAGATAATCGAGTCCGCCTACAACCCGCCAATCCCGAAATGGAACCTATTTATGTTGAGAAGGGCGATTTTCAAATACAAGGCGTAGTGATAGGCGTGATGAGAAAGTTTAATTGAATGAGAATACTATACATAGTACTTAGAAAACAGAAAGTAAGATTCGTCGCAAAACCATATAACTAGGGAAAACTGGAATTGTAAACTATCTTCCCGCGTGTCATTCAGGTCCTTCGTCTGCGCTCAGGATAAACTCCGTAGAGGGATCTAGGTTTTATATTGGTTAGTTTCCAGTTCATTAAAAAAAATCTAACTTGTTTCAGTCATTGATTGATCTAAGAACTTAAATTGTAAAGTACCTTCCTGCGCATCATCCCAAGCGTAGTCGAGGGATCTCGGTTTTAAAAGCCTTAAAAACTTTTCAAATCAACATAATACAACCTGTGGATTCCATATGACACTACGCCGAACAATCCTACATATAGATATGGACGCATTCTTCGTTTCAGTTGAAGAAGTGCTAGACCCATCATTGAAAGGCAAAGCAGTGATCGTTGGTGGCAATCCCAATAAACGCGGAGTTGTAGCCGCAGCTTCTTACGAAGCCCGGAAATATGGAGTCCGATCCGCTATGCCTTCGGCGCAAGCGAAGCGACAATGTCCACACGCAATCTTTTTAAGTGGGAAGCACCGGCGATACGCAGAATTTTCAAGACGAATATTTGAGATATTTTCGAAATGGTCGCCAAGAGTTGAACCCATGTCCCTCGACGAGGCTTATTTGGATCTTTCCGGCTGCGAGCGATTACACGGCCCAACACTCGATGTAGCGAAAAAAATTCGCGACGCAATCAAAGAACAAGTCGGCATAAACGCTTCGATTGGAATCGGTTCCAACAAGTTAATAGCTAAAATAGCTTCAGAATACGCCAAGCCAAATGGCATGCTTTGGATAACCTATGGAATGGAACAAAAATTTCTAGCCCCACTAGCAGTAAGTAAAATACCGGGAGTCGGACCTAAAATGGCGGAAAGGTTAAAGCGTAGTGGAGTCAAAACCGCGAAACAACTCGCCGATTTACCGCTAGAACAGCTAGAAATGGACTATGGAAATCACGGCATATCGCTTTACCATAAAGCCCGCGGCTGGTGCGGTTCGCCGGTAGCCCCGCAAGAGGAAACTCAGTCAGTGGGAAGAGAAACTACTTTAGAAACCGACTCATCCGATCCAGATTTTTTACATTCTATACTCAGTTACCTCTCCGAAAAAACAGCGGCAGAACTTCGCCAAACAGAGCTGTATGCACGTTGCATAACATTGAAACTGCGTTATTCGGATTTTCAAACCATCACCCGATCGCAAACATTGCCCATGTCAACCCTGGAAGACGCGATGATTTTTAAAACCGCTATACGCTTATTGGAAGCTTCACTTAATAATAAATCACGAGTGCGATTAATAGGTATTCGATTATCTTCTCTAGTTCCTAGCACTCCACAACAATCCGATCTCTTCGAAACTCACACGCCTCAAAGCAGAGACAACCTCTATAGGGGAATCGATCGCATTCGAGACAAATACGGCTTTCGTTCCATCCTTCGCGGAACAAGCCTACGCGGCGAACTTTGAAAAATAACATAAAAAATCCCTCCGTAGTTTTTACGGTATAACGCCGATTATATCCCCAAGAAACTGAAGATAATCGCGCGACCACACAATCAGTGAAAAAAAATTATCTCCGTTAGGTTTTGGTAAGATTATGGGATTAAGCAAAACTTGAAATAATCGACCTCGGAATCTTTGAGTAAAGAATCTATCAACAAAGAAAAGGAATGTAGACCTCAGCCCTATCTGTGTTTTTCGGGGTTTGAACTGAGCTTGTCGAAGTAAATTCTGTGGCCGAATCGAATTACTTCTTTACTTCCTGCTAAGAGGAAACTTTATTTTCCATACCGGCAACATAAAATGGAACGGGGTGCGGTGTTTCGGCGCGTCTTGGCATTTCTTCAGGAGAGAGCAATTCGTAAGCGATCTCGCGAACTTTTTCTTTCGTCGAGGCTTTGTGGATTGAAGTGAAACCGTCATCTTTAAAACTCGCTAAGTTGATCTCAGGAGTTTCTTTAGTCAAAATCAAGATGAAATGAAGTTTCTTAAAATTTCGTTTGAGATTTTGAAGTTTTTTGATATCCGTTTTTTTCTTCCTCAACGCGTAGACAATCATTTGGGGAGACATCAAATTAATCATCTTAAAACAATCGCCAAGAGCCATAAAAGACATAAGAGCAAAACTCTCATGCTTAATAAATTTGGCTAAATGAATCCGGTCGCTTTTAACGGGATCGACAATAAAAACGGTTTTGTGATCTAACTTACCCACACTCCAAACCTCCAATTTTAGAGACCTTAGTGTAACATTATTCTTAAATCTTTGTCATGCTGAACGAGCGAGCGACCAACTTCCCCCATTGATTGATCATCCAACTCAGATAGAGACTAAAAAAAGAATAAGATAAAAATGTCACATTGAGCTTGTCGAAATGCGGCCTTCTTATTTTACTCTCTTAGGAACCTGTCGAAGGCCAACATCCTTATTCTTTTAATTTATTAGGATTTTATCGAAGCGAGAGTTTAGGCAATTGTTTATATTTTTTTTTATTAAAGCTTCTTTTTTAACGCGTTTCCACTCTTTGATTTGTTTTTCCCTAGCAAAAGATTTACGAATATCCCTAAAGTTTTCAACGCAAACTATCTTAACTGGACTGCGACCGTGTGTATAAAAATTATAAACTAAACCGTTTTGATGCTCATAAAATCTCTTTTCAACGTTATTGGTAGAATCGGTGAAGTAGCTACCACCGACACATTGCAGAATGTAAACGTAATAAGTTTTCATAGAGGTTCAAACTGTTTTCGAATTGAAATTATTATTTTAAGGATAAATTTGAAAATCATATTATTATTTTTCGCTGGCTTAGTGAACGCTGCTCATGTCCAGAACCATCTAAAGAACTAAAATAAGGAAGTCGTCCTTCGAGAACCTCGAAGGGTGACATTAATTAAATATTTTTTACTTTTAGTTCCTACTTCAGCCAATTCGTAATGCGACTCGACCTACCGTTTTAGAAACCTTAACATTTCCATCTATTAATAAAGCAGAGTCTAATCGGCAGAATGTTATTAGATTGTCATAGTTGATCCCCCTTCCCCCTAAAAAACTATGAGCGTCGACAAATATAAAGATTTTATGGTCTTGTTAATAGACGATGACGAGCAATCTAGAGCTTTAATAATTCGAGCCTTGAAAACCCAAGGATTCGTTCGAATTATCGAAGCTGAAAATGGCAAAGCCGCTTTGAAAAACTATACTTGAATAAAGTACACTTAATAATTTGCGACTGGCGAATGCCTGAAAAAAATGGATTGAAGTTTTACAAAACACCTCAACAAGAGAATCTTATTTCCGA
>CAWVUN010000263.1:0-3708 GCA_963932495.1 uncultured bacterium | reverse complement strand
TGTGCACTGAGTGAAATTTTATTATATTCTTCAAACTTCACTCTGGTTAATTCTTTACCATTAGTTAATTTAACTGTTTTTCCTTTTTTCGTCTTAAAAATCTTTTTAACTTCGGCAAAAGGCATTCCTATTTTTTTTTCGATAGTTTTCTCTTGTTTTCCAGCTTCTCGAATTTGTGCGGCAATTCCATAAATCAATTCGATTATCCGATCCATTTCATTTTCGCAAAGATTAAGATCTCTAACTGATTGATCTATTATAGCTTTTTGCTTTTTCTCTTCTGCTTCAACCTTAGTCCTCATTTTTTCAGACAAACTAGAAGCAGATAATCGTTTTCGAATCGTTTGAAGCTTTAGATCTTGAGCTTTAATCACACGAATATTCTTTAGAGCCGTTTTACGCTCTTCAGCTTCATCTCTTTCTTTTTTCTCCTCAAGGTCATTTGTCGCAGTATTTTTATTTTCAATTATTTCTAAAATATTAATTTCATTATTTTTGATCAATTCACCCATTGTGATTATCTCTCCAATAGTGACTGAACAGCTCGCAACGGCAGAAATAACTTCATTTTGACCTGCTTCGATTCGTTTTGCGATTTCTACTTCGCCTTCTCTTGTTAAAAGAGAAATTGTTCCCATTTCTCGTAAATACATACGAACAGGATCATCTATAGTAACAGCGTCGCTTTTACTTTCTTGGACCTCTCCCTCTGCGGGAGTATCTTCTTTCTCTTCACTTTCCTCTACCCTGTTAACAGCTAACTTTTCGCCTTTTAAAGCGGTATCTACTATATCAATTTCATTTTCGCCAAATAAATGCATTAAATCATCGATCTGTTCAGGTGCGACAACATCTGAAGGCAATACGTCGTTCACCTCTTCGTATGTCAAATAACCTTTTTCTTTACCCAGGGAAATCAGTTGGTTAATTTCGCTTGAATCAGTGATCTTCTCGGTACTGGACATTATTAAATGTTCTCCTAGGTTTAAGGTCTTAAGCGAAATTAAAAGGAAACGGTTACTTGATTTAACGAAGATTTCATTTCACTCACCAGCTTTTGTAATTGGCGAGAGTGCTCCATTTCCCCTTGTTTTTCCGCTTCGTTCCTTTGTCTTCTAAGTTCTTTTATTTTTTTCTCTAAATGACGAGACTTAATTTTCCGAATACAATCAACTGCCGATTCTTCAGGGTTTTCAAAAGTCATTTGAGAAACTCCGATAAGGGTCAAAACTTTCCGTTTTTCCTCATCATCAATCAACTCAATAATTTTAGATGGTTCTAAAGACAACCCCGCTTTGGATTGCTCTTGAAACAACTGGAAGATACTTTGGTACTTTGGGTCGTTGATCTCTTCTAATTCTATTCGGTCCAAGATTTTTTTCGCTAAAACAGAATCTTTTCCCATTAGATGAAGTAAATAGTGTTCTTCCGGAAACTTTAAGATTTCGGATTCCACAGATGCTCTTTTACCCAAAAATGGTTTTCGGCTTTCAACCGTCTTCTTTAATTCTCCTAACAAAGTTTTATCATCAATCGCCAACACATCTGAAACTAATTTAACAGCCTCGGATCGTTCAATATGGTTATTCAAACTAGATAAGAAAGGGGCCAATCTTTCAACAACCTCTCTCTTCTTACCCGAATGTATTTTACCTGCGGATAAAACAGTTTTTCTAATGTAATGTTCCCAAAATGGCTTCGACTTATTAGCTAAATCTAAAAACGCTGCAGCCCCCTGTTTCTGTATAAATGAATCGGGGTCCTCTCCCTTAGGTAAAGTCAAAACGAAAACATTCACCCCCTGGTCCGCTAAAGGTCTATACCCTTTTTCAGCAGCAGCTTGTCCAGCTTGATCTGAATCGAAAACTAAAACGACATTCTTCGAAAAGTTCCTTAGCAATGAAACTTGCTTGGGAGTCAATGCTGTCCCACAAGTAGCCACCGAATTTTTTATTCCTGATTGATGAGCCCTGATTTGGTCGAAATACCCTTCGACGACATAAACCCGATCTTCTTTTCTAATACTTTCCTTAGCAAGGTCCAATCCAAATACTTGATCGCCCTTTTTATAAATCTGGGTTTCCGGGGAATTTAAATACTTTGCGTCAGAATCGCCTTTAACTATTATCCTCCCAGCAAAACCTAACATCTTACCACGAGCGTCCTTTAGAGGGAAAATTATTCTTGCGCGAAACCGGTCATAATATCGATCTTCTTTGGAATCTGAGGGGGATTTTTCCTTTTTTTTAATTAATCCGGCTTTCTCTAACTCATTATGGGGAGTTTTTTTAAATTTGACAAAGTAATCCATCAAATTTGTCCAACCCCGGTTGGCCCAACCTAATTGATAAGTACTGATTGTTTCTGCAGAAATATCTCTAGACTTTAAATACTCTAAAGCTTCGCTGCCTTTAGAAGGATCTACCAAATTATGCGAAAAAAACTCCGCCGCTTGCTTATTGAAGCCTTCGATAGACCGGTTAACGTCAAAATTATCTCGAGACAAAGAATCATTAGACGGTAATGAAATATTGTATCTGTAAGCTAGTTTTTCTACCGCCTCAACAAAGGGGATTCCTTCTTGCTCCATCAAAAATTTAAAAACATTTCCACCCACTCCACAACCAAAACAATGATAAATCTGTTTACCTGGACTTACGGTAAAAGAAGGCGTTTTTTCCGGATGGAACGGACAAAGCCCCTTAAAATTTTGGCCATTTTGTTTTATCGGCACATAATCCGATATAATTTCGGCTATATCGGTTCTGGCTCGAATCTCTTCAATGAACTTTTCGGGAATATAACTCAAAGTTTGGAGTATTTTCTTGGACGATTAAAACCAACGGTTTCTTAGGAACCAAAATCCCGCAAAACCAAACTAGCAAAAACCTAGAAAAGCTTCGTAAATAATGAAGTTTATTAGGAAAATGCTTTCAAGATGGAATATACAAACTTCAAAATATTTTGTCAATACTGAGCCTGATTTTCAATTTAAAAAGCTCGTTTTTGAACCAATTTCACTAAAAAACACAATATCTTCTTATGTTTTAGATTCACATTTTTAAGGTTAGATTTAAAGTTTCGACAATAAAGTTTCAGAAAACCTTAATACATTAAATAATTTTTTCTCATTTTCAAAAAGGCTTTTTCGTCTGACTCCCAAGTAGCTTGAACCTCACTTAATGAAATTGTCGAAGAAATTAAACCTTTTCTAAAATTAGAGGAACCATAAAGCAAATCAATTGCGGGTCTGTCTGACACAAACTCGTAAGGTTCTTTACGCCACTCAAACTTATCAGGGAATAACTTTGCTATCGTTTTAATTACGGCAATTCCAGTTATAAGGGGCTTAAATTTATTTCGATCGACTACATGCAAAAAAACTCCCCCACAAACTTGTTTGGCCCATTTTTGAAATGTAGGCTTAAAATAATGTGGGCGAAAATAAACCCCGGGTAATTTCTCTTGATTTAGCTCATCAGCAAGAGCAGCAGAATCCGTATAAGGAGCTCCAAAGAGTTCAAAAGGTTGAGTCGTTCCCCTACCTTCAGAAAGATGGGTGCCCTCTAGCAGACACATACCTGGATAAACTATAGCGGCCCCTAATGAAGGCATATTAGGCGACGGAGCAACCCAAGGTAATCCAGTTTGGTCATACCACATTTCTCGCTTCCATCCTTCTATTGGAACAACTTTTAAGTCGCAATC
>CAWVUN010000262.1:0-3713 GCA_963932495.1 uncultured bacterium | reverse complement strand
AATTTCCGCTTTAAACTTACTTCGCCTTTATAACGCAACACTTGATATCGAATATAGAAATAAAGCAAAAATAATATTTGAAGCTGTTGGGGGAAAACTCATAAATTTCCCACAAGCATACTCTCAGCTCCTGATTGCGTTTGATTTTTTTAACGATAGTTCTAAACAAATCGCAATAGTGGGGCCGCAAAAAACAGCCTATCCCATATTAGTGGCTTTGAGATCAAAATTTCTACCTAATAAAATCCTAGCTTATCGAAAACCTAATGAACCCGCTACATTACCTATATTAAAAAATAAAATAACCTCTGAAGGAAAAACAACGGTTTATGTCTGCGAAGAAAACAAGTGCAAATTTCCTACAAGCGATCTCAAAAAAATTCTTGAACTAGCAAGTGAAAAGAAAGCTTATCAACTTTAATTCCTCTCGAATCAAAATAAAAACTCAATTCAGCTTTTCAAAATGCTGACAAAGGATTACAGAAAAATATTTAACTATTTGGTATTGAGATATTAGAACCTGAAGGATATAAACTTTTTTTTGCTAACAGCGGCGAAAAAGGATTTGAAATAGCCACAAAAACTTACCCGATCTGATTCTGCTAGACGTAATGATCCCTGGAATTGACGGTTTTGAAACGTTCCGTCGCTTAAAAGGCCAACCTGAAACAAAAATATTCCAATCATCTTTGTAACCTCTAAAACACAGATGCAGGACATCATTCAAGGGTTTGAAAAAGGAGGTGTCGATTATATCCTCAAACCTCTCCAACAAAAAGAAGTTTGTATAAGAGTTCAGATTCACCTTGAATTATCAGAGTTTAGAAAGAATTTAGAAGAAAAAGTCAGAGAACGAACTTAACAATTGAACGATAGTAGATTAGAAATTGTTTGACGTATAGGGAAAGCATCTGAATTCAAAGACAATGATACCGTCCTCTATGTCATTCGGATGAGTCAATATAGAGAATTACTAGGAAAAGCTTATGGTATGAACGATGCCGAATGTAAAATGTTTTTAAAAGCTAGCCCCATGCACGACGTTGGGAAAATTGGTATTCCGGATCGTGTTCTTTTAAAACCAGGAAAACTAAACGATGAAGAGTGGCAAATAATGAAAACCCATTCCAAAATGGGAGCAGAAATCCTATCTCAAGGAACTTCCTAAGTTTTAAAAATGTCTCAAACCTTTACCATAACCCACTATGAAAAATGGGACGGTTCTGGGTATCCGAAAGGCCTAATAGGGGAAGAAATTCCACTTGTTGGCAGAATAGTTACGATCGCTGATGTTTTTGACGCTCAAACTTCAGAAAGACCTTATAAAAAAGCGTTGAGTGTCGAAGACGCTATAAAAGTATTAGAAGAAGAAAGCGGAAAGCATTTTGATCCAAATCTTGTCACTCATTTAAAAGAGATCCTTCCTCAAGTTCTAGAAATTAAAGAACGATTCAACGAGCCGGAACATCCGAAAAAGTAACTAATAACCAGAAATGTTTTTTCCTACCCATAAAAGTTTTTCGCAACAGACGCCACAGTCAAATAATTTGTTTTAATTCTGAGTAATTAATCATTAATCCACGGCAAGATTCTTAAAAACACCTCAAAGGGAGGAAAGAAAATGGGGCACGTCTACCTTATAATTGCTGTTATCGAAGAGGTAATTGCCACTAGCGCGTTCAAAGTATCAGATGAATTTTCAAAGCTCATCCCAACAATTATTGTCTTTATCTGGAATGGAATCGCTTTTTATCTACTAACACTCGTTTTCATGACAATCTCATTAGGAACAGTATATGCTTTATGGTCGGGTTTAGTAATCTACTTGGTAGTGCTAATTGGAGCATTTTATTATAATCAAAGCCTCGACTTACCCGCCATTTTAGAATTGGTTTAATCCTTTTGGGTTTTATAATAGTGAATATCTTTTCTAAATACCTCCCCAATTGTGATGTCTAGTAACAACTGACACTCACTTACCAATTCTTTAAATAAGGTAATATTTTCTATTTTAGCCTAAATGAAAAAATTTCCTTTCCCATCTACTTATAATGGGAATATCTATCTAAAAAGCTCTAAAAAACTATAACAACTATTATCAAAAATAAAAAAATTGACATGTTTCAAGTAGCTTATAAATATATATAAAAAATGAATACACAAGAAACTAATAAAAATACTTTAGAAGTAATCAACGGTTCCAACGGTTCCAACGGTTCCAAAGATTCTAAATTCCAATTTGATTGTGAAAAAGAATTTCACATAGAAAATTGAAAAGTGTTTTAAAAAATCTTCGGGGAAAAGAACCCAAAAAATTAGCCTGCTTTGTTAAATTAAATAAGGGTATTTTATCAAAATAAGTTAGGTCAACTCCCAATCCGCTTTTCAAGAATCAAATAGTTTCGTACGTAATCGTCGATTCCTTCTTCTAAAGAAAAAGTAGTCTTTTTATACCCTGCTTTTTTAATTTTTTGCATCGAAGCGCAAGTGTAATATTGATACTGGTCGCGAATACTTTCTGGCATTTCTACATAATCAATATTTGTCTCGATCCCTAAGGCATTAAAAATCGCTTTTGCGAGATCGTTCCAACAACGAGCATCTCCGGTCCCTACATTAAATATTCCTCCAATTTTCGGCTGTTCTAGAAAAAATAGTGTCATATCCACAGCATCTTTAATATAAATAAAATCTCGGACCTGACCTCCATCCGAATACTTGGAGCAGTAAGATTTAAATAATTTTAACTTTTTAGTTTCATTAATTTGTAAAAAACCTTTCCGTACCATACTCTGCATATCTTTTTTATGGTATTCGTTTGGACCATAAACGTTAAAATATTTAACTCCAACCAACCGGTCTAAAATTTTTTCCTCCCGCGCCCACAAATCAAACATTTGTTTGCTTTCTCCATACGGGTTTAATGGAGTAAAAGTTTCCAGTGCTTCTTCGTCATCATTATAGCCCCGTTCCCCATCACCGTATGTAGCTGCGCTAGAAGCATAGATAAAACGAATATTTTTCTCTAAAGAAAAGTTTGCTAAATGCTGAGTGTATTCAAAGTTGTTGGTTTTCAAATACGCTAAATCTGTTTCGGTCGTAGAGGAGCATGCTCCCATATGAATAATTGCTTCAACATCCGGCATTTCGCGATTTAAAATATTATTCAAAAACTCTGCCTTTGCTTGAATCTGTAAATATTTTAACCCAGATAAATTTTTCTTTTTTTCCAGATGATTCGTCTCATCAACGATCAAAATATCTTCACGTCCCCTAGTATTAAGTTCATGGACAATCGCGCTACCAATAAACCCAGCCGCTCCAGTTACGACAATCATAGAACACCTCCATTTCTTTCAACTAATAGCAAGCTGAAATCCTAAAACATTTTTCAACTTTCCTACTCTCGAACCATTACGTAATTCTCCTGCCAATACTAGACCTTTACCGCCTGTTGACAAAAAAATACTCGGTGACCAAGATCTAGAAAAGACCCCGCTTCCATACGGATGTTCCATTACCCAATCATTGGCAAGCCAAGTAGGCGCAAACTTCACTTGACTCGACTTTTCGTCTGCTCCAGAAAATATTGGATTTGATCCCGTCAATACGTTTGACATTAAAAAATTTATATTTAAACTAAGATCAGTGCTTTCAAATTTTCTGGGGTGGCGTCCTGAAATAAAAAATGAATCCTTATATTCTAAAATTAT
>CAWVUN010000261.1:0-3715 GCA_963932495.1 uncultured bacterium | reverse complement strand
CTCATAATAAATTCTATATGGTGGTTTTCTAATTTTTTAAAAGCATTTCCCATCTAAACTCCAAATAAATAAATTTGATTTAAAAGAAATTATTTTAGAAAAAGAGGGTATTCAATTAATCTCCTTTTAATTTTTCATTAATATGGCTTTTAGTTTAATCGCGTCAATATTGTGCTTAATTTTATTCTTATTCAAGAAAAGTAATAAGTTTTGGTGAATCATTCATTAATTAACAAAGAGATCTCTATAATTTGACTTATACAAAGGGCTTCTTTATGTTAAAATTCAATCTTTTGGAAGTTCCTTCCTGAAATCCTCAATAAATCAAATAACGTTTTCATAAACAATTATTAGGTATTGATATGGGTGATAAGCAACAAGTTCCTGAAATAGATTTTCAGGTTCTTACCCAACTACAAAAAATATCCGAACCAATTTCTATTCCCGATTTAGCTAATAAGGCTGGTATTGATCAAAGTAAGGCATCTGCTGTTTGCTTGTACAGAGCAGACTTAGGGGAAATTGATGTTCGTGAAGAAGTGGAGTTGGAATGGAAACTTGGAAAGAAAGCTAAAGATCTACCGGGTAAAACTCTTCCAGAAAGAGACATTATTGAAGCTCTCGAAAAAATGGGCGGTAATGGAGGCCTTCCTGAAATAGCTGAAGTAACTGGTTTAGAAAATAAAGTAATTGGCCAGTCATTACGGTGGTTAGTACAAAAAAAATGGGCGGAGAAAAATGGTAAGAATCTAAAAATTTTATCTGAAGGTCAAAGCGCTTTACAAAGCAAATATGAAGATGAAAAATTGATTGCTTTGTTAATGGATAAGGGGGGAGTGACTTCTGCTGATTTGGAAAGTCATGGAATTGATATTAAGTCTGCTTGCGATCTTTTAAAGGGTCGCAACCTGATAGAAGAGAAACCTCATAAAACTCGAATAGTGTCTCTCACTCCTAAGGGACGTAAGTTTGTCGATCAAGGCTTGGCAATCCGCCAGGAATTAAATCAATTGACCACAGAAATGTTGCGGTCTGGTGAATGGCGGAACGCAACTTTCAGACCATACGATGTGACTGTACCAGGAGATTCCGTTTATTCTGGAAAAAACCATCCATTAGTTTCTATTTTCGATCAAACGCGTCGAGTTTTTATAGAACTGGGATTTGAAGAAATGGAAAGCCCGTTTGTAGAGTCCAGTTTTTGGGATTTTGACGCTCTGTTTCAACCACAAGATCATCCCGCTCGAGATATGCAGGACACCTTTTATATTAAGCGTCCTAATACGTGTCGATTGCCGGAAGACGATTTGGTTGACAATGTTTGTAAAGTGCATCAAGACGGCGGCGATACCGGTTCTATTGGTTGGCGTTATTTGTGGAATAAGGAGCAAGCAAAAAAACCTGTTTTAAGAACTCACACAACTGCCGCTAGCATTCGTGCTTTAGCGAATAACCCCAAACCGCCACGAAAAGTATTTTGTATAGGACCTGTTTTCAGAAGAGAAACAGTGGACTATAAGCATCTACCTGTATTTCATCAAGTGGAAGGCATTATAGTAGATGAAAAAGCGACGTTTGCAAATTTATTGGGGGTCCTTTCGGTTTTTTATAAAAAAATGGGTTTTGATAAGTTTGATTTTCGTCCCGCTTTTTTCCCTTACACTGAACCAAGTGTAGAAATATTTGTTTGGTCAGAAAAGAAAAAGGATTGGGTTGAAATGGGAGGAGCTGGAATTTTTCGACCAGAGGTTACTGAACCTTTAGGTTGTACCACCCCTGTAATTGCGTGGGGATTGGGATTAGAAAGATTAGCTATGTTTAGTTATGAATTGAGCAATATAACTCATTTGTATAGAGCACGAATCAACTGGCTTAAGGAGACTCCCTTATGCCGGTAGTTTCCATTTCGCTTGATACATTACTTTCTCGAATTAAAACTGAAATATCACAGGATGATTTAGCAAAAAAATTACGTCAATTGGGATGCGATGTAGAAGGATACGCAACTGTTAAGCGATTCAAATGTGCAAGTTGTGACAATATTATGGAGATTACCGAAACGGAAAATCCTCCTGTTGTCTGTGAGCAATGCGGCTCCGACTATAAAGAAAAACCCGGGCAATTAGTTTTTTTGAACGATCATCAAGTAATTCGCATGGAACTATTGGCAGTAAGACCGGATATGTTTGATCCGGGTGGTCTAGCGCGGACTCTGAGAGGTTATTTAGGAGAAGCGATGCATCCTATTTACGAATTGCAGTCGGGCTCTTTTTCGGTAACGGTTGATTCCGTATTATCTCAAAAAGAAAGTTATCGACCCTATATAGCTTGCGCGATAATTCGAAACATGTTTTTTACAGAAGATACTCTCCGGGCCATTATGAAATTGCAGGAAAATCTACATTGGGCATTGGGGCGAGATCGAAAACGGGCCTCAATAGGCGTTTATGATATGGATAAATTGGAAGGAACCGAATTCCAATATTGTGCTATTGCCAATGACAAGATTAAGTTTACCCCGTTAGGTTATGAAATGAGTATAGATTCAGATAAGTTAAGCCCTCAATCCATTTTAGATAAGCATCCCAAAGGAAAGCAATATAAACGGCTGTTGGCAGATTTCCCAAAATATCCATTTTTATTGGATTCTGATGGAAATGTCCTTAGTATGCCTCCAATTATTAACAGCGAAAACTTTAGAGTGACTCCACAAAGCCGAGATCTTTTTGTGGACGTGACAGGCACGGACGATAGGTTAATAAACAAAACACTGAATGTGTTTGTTACCAGCGTGTCGGAATTAGCTTCTGATGTAAAAATAGAGCAAGTAGAGATTCGCTACCCAGATCAAAAAGTTAAAACACCGGATTTTACTCCACAAGAAATGTCAGTTTCTCCTGTCCACGCACAACGTGTTTTGGGTGTTGATTTAAATAAGGAAAGTGTAAAAGGTTATTTAGTACGCATGGGACACAGAGTTGAAGAGGGCTTCGACGAAGAATTAAAAGTATTGGTTCCTTCATATAGGAACGACATATTACATCCTATAGATCTTGTTGAGGATGTCGCTATTGCTTATGGTTATCATAACTTTCCATTAAAGCATGTCCCTACGTCGACAGTTGGTAAACCACTTAAAG
This sequence comes from uncultured bacterium, assembly GCA_963932495.1. GTDB lineage: Bacteria > Nitrospinota > Nitrospinia > Nitrospinales > JAJDAT01 > JAJDAT01. The sequence goes on along the minus strand of CAWVUN010000261.1, from coordinate 575 downwards.
GTCAGGAATATTTCGATCTATGTAGAAAAGCTTTAACAGGGGTTGGGTTGTTTGAAGTTTTAACGTTGATATTGTCCTCGGAAGAAGTGCAATATGACAAATTAAGACTCCCAAGGGAAGACGATCATGTAATCATTGATAACCCGATTAGTGTGGAACAGACAATGATTCGTAAAAGGCTTATTCCCGGATTGTTAGATACTTTTTCCGCTAATGCGGATCAAGAGTTGCCCCAAAAAATATTCGAAATAGGATATATCAGTCAACTGGACGGTAGCTACGAAACAGGAGCGAGAGAAATTAGCAGGTTAGCTGGTGGTATCATTGGCCCTAAAGTTGACTTTTCTGGTATCCGATCTATCTGCGAAGCTTTATTGAGAGAGTTAGGCGGAACGATTAAGACAGTTCCTACGGACATTCCTACTTTTATTCCAGGTAGAGTCGCAAAGATTATTGCGACTTTATATGGAAAAGAATTTGAAATGGGAATTATGGGCGAAGTTCATCCAGAAGTATTAGAGAACTTTAAAATCATTTATCCGGTCTCAGCTTTTGAAATCCAACTCGAAGCGATA
>CAWVUN010000260.1:0-3717 GCA_963932495.1 uncultured bacterium | reverse complement strand
TTATCTTCGAATCTTTTCGAACGACTAAGGCCAGGCCGCTTTTCAGATAGGGAGCACTGAATGCCATTTTTTCTTTTCTTTCTTCCAGAATGGTCACGGAGCTGATCACCGCATCGAATTTTTTTGTGATCAACCCTCCAAATAAGCCAGCCCAATCGACATTGACAAACTCAATATCAAAGTTTGCTTCGTTAGCAAGCGATTTAAATAACTCCGCTTCGAAACCGTCGATCTCCTTTTTTTCGTTGATGAAAGACATGGGAGGCAAGGTGGCATCCGTAGCTACGACAATTGCGCGTTTTTGATAGATGGTTTTATTCTCGGAGTTACATCCGCCAAAAAAAAATAAAGCGACAATAAGAATGAGAACGAGATTATGTCTGACGCGAAAACACGGGCTCAAGGGATTAGGTCGCAAGGGATTTCCTTTTCGTTAAAGGGTTAGACGGCATCAGTAGAATGTGACGACTTTCTAATAAAACGCTGACCTTGCTGCCAGGGAGAGATTTAGAAAAATTATCGTTGGTTTCGCTACTTCCAGATAAGACGGAACAAGTCTCACCATTTTTTAATGTTATTTCGTATCGTGTTGCGCTTCCTAAAAAAGTTTTCTTGAATAATATCCCCGCAAACTCGTTAGAAGAGCCTCCAGACACTTCTTTCAGAGAAAGAAAAATAGATTCGGGGCGAATATATAATTCGACAGGAGTGTTGACCTCCCATTCTCTTTGGGTGTCGCAAACTAAAGTTCCAATGTGATCGACGTTAACCCAAACTCGATTTCCATTTTGTTGTTCAACCATTCCTTCCAAGCGGTTGGCCTCTCCAAAAAATTCGGCAACATAACGGGAACCCGGGGTTTTATAAAGCTCGCTGGGAGAGCCGACTTGGAGTAATTTCCCGTTATGTAAAATTCCAATACGATGCGAAAGACTGAGGGCTTCGTCTTGGTCATGAGTAACAAACAGGAAGGTGATTCCAAACGCCTTTTGAGAGTCGGCCATCTCTTCTCTTAAGCTAGACCTCAATCCAGGGTCTAAGGCAGAGAAGGGCTCGTCCAGAAGTAGGATTTTGGGGCGATTGATGATGGCTCGCGCAATCGCGACACGTTGCTTTTCGCCGCCGCTCAAATCTTGCGGTCGCGCGTTTTTAAGACCTTTTAATCGTAAGGTATCTAACAGGCCGTCGATAAAAAGTTCAATCTTGGTTTCGGTAACTTTACGAACGCGCGGCCCTACCGCAATATTATCGTAAACGGAAAGATGACCGAACAACGCATAATTTTGAAAAATAAAACCCACGGGGCGTTTTTCAACCGGAGTATCGGTCATGTCCTTGCCCTCGATATATATTTTCCCAAGGTCGGGCGTTTCAAAACCAGCTATCAACCGCAAAAGTGTGGTTTTGCCGCAACCGCTTTCGCCTAATAAGGTGAAAATTTCTTTGTCGGTGACTTCTAAAGAAAGGTAGTCGATTATGGGTTTGTCGCTAAAGGACTTTGTTACTTTATCGATGATGAGCATTCGGTTATAAGGGTATTATTTTAAGTTCTGAGTTGTTAGGGTTTTTTATTATACCCAGGTTTCGAGATTATAAGCTCCGTCCCAAAACAGCCATTCTAAATTGGTAGAATGAATAAAAGCTTGCTTCATCGACATTCGGATATCAGGAGAAACTGTTTCGGCAGAACGGTCGGTTAAGTCGATCATGTCCTGAACGATTTTAGCAAACTCGCTGCCAGAATAAGTATCGATCCACTTTTGGTAAGGATTATTGTAGGCAGAATTTTTGTGGATATGAATTCCGACTTCTCGATAAATCCAAAAGCATGGGAGCAAAGCGGCTAACCCTTCAGAGTAACTCCTGTGATTTACCACGTTCATCAAGAAGTTAGTGTACCCAAAACACCTAGGTTGTTCGGGAAGATCGGGTTTGATTCCAAAATGGTCGAAGTAAAATTCATGCAATCCACGTTCGGCGATGATGGCTCCTTTAGAAAACTCAAGCAATAAAACCAGATCGTTAGTATTAGGAGCTTTTGAAGCTGCAACAGCGAGAGCTCTGGCAAACTCTACTAAGTAGAGTGAATCTTGTTTCATATAAAACTGAAACTTTTCTTTAGCTAAACCGCCGCTAGCCAATTCTAGATTAAATGGATGATCGATAATGGCTTGATATTTATCTTTGATGGTTTCCCATGCTTCATTCGAAAATAACATTTTAAAGCTCATGAATTCCAATGTTTATAAAAATGCAGTACAGGGCCTTTACCTTTTCCCAGTTTGTAATGAGACCCACCTTCAATCGCTTTTGAAATAAAATCGCGACTCAACTGGGCGGCAGTTTCAATATCTTTGCCTAAAGCGATGAAAGAAGCAATAGCAGCGGAAAAAGAACAACCAGCTCCATGTAGATTTTCAGTATCCACCCTTTTTCCGGGCAATTTTAGTTTTTTATTTTTGAAGTTGGCGTTATTTACGAAAAGCCAATCGTCGGAGAGGGAATCTTTTAGATGACCGCCTTTTACGATAACCGCTTGCGGACCAAGAGCGCATAAATCTTCGGCGGCTTGGGGTAAAGCGTCAGACGATTCCAGTTTTCGACCAAGCAGTGCTTCAGCTTCGGGAATATTCGGAGTCAAAACCGTGGCGAGTGGAATCAATTCTTCTTTTAAAGCCGAAATTGCTTCGTCAAGTAATAGCTTATCGCCGCTTTTCGCAAACATAACTGGATCGACGACAAGATTAGATACGTTATGGCTTTTTAAAGCCGAAGATACTTTTTGGATAATTTCCGGGCGGTGCAGCATGCCGGTTTTTATAGCGTCAGTACCGATGTCGTCCAAAACCGCGTTGATCTGATCGACGATGAATTCGGAGGAAATATCGTGGATTCCTGTAACGCCTAGCGTATTTTGAGCCGTCAATGCAGAAATAGCCGACATGCCATAACAACCCAAAGCGGAAAATGTTTTCAAATCAGCCTGGATCCCCGCTCCTCCACCACAATCTGAACCAGCAATGGTTAAAACTCGTGTGTATTCTTTTATTTTAGTAGCGTCCTGTATCACCATAGAATAGTAACTAAAAATTCTACCGAAACCAACTATTGAAATGGTTTGTCAGCGAAATCAATCTTATCTATATTTTTTTCACAAACTTAGCAATAAACGATTAAAATAAACCTTTTTATAAAGCCCTATTCAAATTTTTTAGTGGAAAATAAATGAATGTATTGGTTGTAGGCGGTGGCGGTAGAGAGCACGCCTTAGTTTGGAAAATTAGTCAAAGCTTATTAGTCGAAAAAGTTTATTGCGCTCCGGGTAACGCCGGGACTTTAAACGTTGCGGAAAACGTTCCGATTGGCGCCGATAAAATCGAAGAGCTGGTTCAATTCGCTCAAGAAAATAATATTGGGTTGACCGTTGTTGGCCCAGAACAACCTCTAGTCCTAGGAATTGTCGACGCTTTTGAAGCGAAAGGATTACGGGCGTTTGGCCCTTCCGCTAAAGCGGCGCAATTAGAAGGAAGTAAAGCCTTCTCTAAAGACTTGATGAAAAAGTACAGAATCCCTACTGCCGATTATCAAGTTTTCGATTCAGCAGAAGACGCAAAAAATTATATCGACAGAGTTGGCCCGGTTGCCGTGAAAGCCGACGGATTAGCGGCAGGTAAAGGCGTTGCTATCTGCATGGATAACGAAACCGCAAAAAAAGCC
>CAWVUN010000259.1:0-3719 GCA_963932495.1 uncultured bacterium | reverse complement strand
ATAATTTGCGACTGGCGAATGCCTGAAAAAATGGATTGAAGTTTTACAAAACACCTCAACAAGAGAATCTTATTTCCGACATTCCTTTTCTGATGGTTTCGACTGAAAATGAAAAATTGAGAGTGATTGAGGCCTTAAGGTCTGGAATCAAAGACTATATGGTTAAACCCATCGATGTGGATCTATTGGAAAAAAATATTGAAACTTTATTGATTAAAAGTTAACCATCGCGTGACTATCAAGACACCTCGTGGATTGCATTATCAGAAAAAAATTTATTGGCTCAACGCCCAGATATATATTCGTAAAACTAAATGTTCTATTTCCAATCGCTTTTACCTCAACAGAATTAAATTTTCTTTCCTAATCATAAGCCCCCCATAATTATTTCTAATCAACTAACTCCTAGGTCCAATGAAAAAAAACACGAGTTCGAAAGTATTCCTCTCTAAAAACAACATTCTATTTTTCATCTTTTCTCTATGTTGTTTATTGTCTCTCCTTCCTGCTATAGCCGAGAAAGCAATAAAACTCTACGCTGGGAGCCATAAGATTTCGAAGGTCAAAGAACTCAACGAAAAGATCTGGATAGCAGAAACAAAAAAAATTCTTTTCGATGGATGGCGATAGCACTCACGTTCATTTTTTTACATTTGAAACTTTATCGAAACTTGATAAACGAAGACAATACGCATTTCATTTTAGTAAAATCTCGGGTTTATTTTTTTCGACGCTGGTATAAAGCAAGATTACCGGATAGGGTTTTAGAATTTTGTATCAAAAAAAACCCAAGAAAAGGCGCGAGGTTTTTAAAAATTTTGCCTTTTACAGAATGAGGAATTTATAGCGACTTTCAAAAAGAAGCCTGACTATCCCAATTTTCTCTATTCCCATCTCATATCATTTCATTAAAATAAAAGTCTTTATAGAACCGCTATTTTCTCAATCAACCGATTGAGTTTGACTTTAGTAGAAGCGTTATGAAAAACTAATCGTATGAACCCTTCGATTGTTTCGCTTATTAAACCGCTAAAGGTTTGGCAGATGCTAATTTTTTTTCTAGTGTTTCCCTGCGCTTTTGTCCAAGCAAACGAAAGTATCGTTGTCATAAAGTTTTCGGGAACTATCAATCCCGTAGTCGCTGAATTTGTTTCCAGCGAAATTGAAACGGCTAATCGAGACGGCGCTCACCTTGTCGTTATAGAGATGGACACTCCCGGAGGGTTGGACGTTTCTATGCGTAGCATCATTAAATCGATTCAGAGTTCCCGAATACCCATTGTGACTTTTGTTTCTCCAAGTGGCTCGCGCGCAGCTTCGGCGGGAACATTCATCGCTATCGCTTCACACTTAGCAGCGATGGCTCCTGGAACAAACATCGGCGCAGCTCATCCAGTAAATATGATGGGCAGAGGAAGCGGAAACGACGACAAATCGACTCCTATGGAAGACAAGGTTCTTAACGACGCTTCGGCTTACATCAGATCGTTAGCACAATCGCGAGGACGCAACGCCCAGTGGGCAGAGCTATCTGTCCGAAAAAGTGTTTCTATTTCTGCTTCTGAGGCAAAAAGACTAGCAGTAATCGACTTAATCGCTAATGATATAGAAGCGTTACTCATGGCGATCGATGGCCGAGAAATTGGTATTGGCGATCAAACTTACAAAATTAAAACCGAAGGTAAAACTCGCGTTTCACGAGTGATGAACCCCCGCCAAAAAACCTTGGATATCATTTCCGATCCCAATATTGCCTATATCCTCATGATGATAGGTATGGTAGGAATCTATTTTGAACTCTCCAGTCCTGGACTGATATTACCTGGCGTGGTTGGCGGCATCAGCATGATACTCGCTTTATATGGTATGCAATCGCTCCCGGTAAATTATGCTGGGTTGATGCTCATCCTTTTGGGATTGATCTTATTCATCGCGGAACTCAATTTCGCGACGTTTGGTTTGCTTTCTTTCGGCGGTGCGATATCGTTATTTTTAGGATCTATCATGCTTATAGACTCTGACGATCCTGCTATGCAAATATCTAAAGTCGTTCTCATCCCGACTTTATCTCTGTCTATCCTCGCTGCCGTAGGAACGGTTTTCCTTGCCCTACGCGCGCAAAAGTTGACTCCGATGTCTGGAGTCGAAGGGATGCTTGGTACGTCTGCTGAAGTAAAAACAGCTTTAGAACCTGAAGGCATTATTTGGTTACATGGAGAATCATGGAAAGCCCAGTGCGAGGAATGGGCGCAACCCGGAGAAACCGTTATTGTTGAAGCAGTGAATGGACTCACGGTTAAGGTCAAACGTCAGGAATTAAAAAAGGATTAGTCTCTATGGAAACCTCCATCGCTTTTATCATTTTACTATTAGCCTTAACCTTTAGTGCTTTTAAAATTCTTCGCGAATATGAAAGAGCCGTCGTTTTTCTTCTTGGGAAATTTCAGAAAATAAAAGGACCTGGTATAATCGTGATTATCCCGGGAATCCAAAAGATGGTAAAAGTCAGTTTACGTACCGTCGTCATGGACGTGCCTCCACAAGACATCATTACCAAGGATAACGTAACTGTTCGCGTCAATGCAGTCGTCTACTTTAAAGTGATCAACCCACAAAAAGCGATTATCGAAGTTGAAGATTATCTGTTTGCAACCTCTCAGCTTTCTCAAACCTCCTTACGCAGTATTTTAGGGCAAAGCTCACTAGACGATTTACTATCAAACCGCGACTCTATCAATGCGCAATTGAGGGCCGTTATAGACGAGCAAACTGAGCCCTGGGGAGTTAAAGTTTCTAATGTAGAAGTGAAAAATGTAGATCTGCCGCAAGAAATGCAACGCGCTTTGGCAAAACAGGCTGAAGCAGAGCGGGAGCGACGAGCAAAGGTCATTAAAGCTCAAGGGGAATTTGAAGCGGCGCAAAAAGTTGGCGAGGCCGCCGACATAATAGGAGCTCATCCCCCCGCTCTCCAATTACGCTTCTTACAAACCCTACAAGACGTCTCTGTCGATAAAAATACGACAACCTTCTTTCCCATTCCAATGGAATTATTCGAACCTTTTCGCCGAAATAGGGAAAGCGGCGACGATAAAAAAAGCTCTTAGTGTCCGGGGTTGATTATAACCGAGTTCACTTCGAACGAACGACTAGCTTGGCCCTTTGACTGATTATGCGACTAGCTCAATAATTTTTTGAATAAGAATTCTAAGCTAACCTAAAAAGGTTAAATCGCCGTCATCTTGGAGGACCAACGGGACGAAGGATCTAGGTTCAATCTTCAACATTTGAATAACAGTTCCTTAAGCGGCTCTTTAGAAATTCAAACTCTAAAAATAACTTTGTTCTATGGGTTGACGCCTCCCTCTATCCAACTTCATTACTTAACGCGTTAACTTTATTTATTTTGTTTAGTCTCTACATACGTCCTTAAAACTTGACGCAATCGTATAGATTAAACTTTAAAGATGGAAATTATCGCTTACGAGTTTTTGTTCGATAAAAATTTAAATTGCTCTTTTGTTATTTTTCTAACCTTAATATAAGAGATTGCTCTTGCTGCAGCCAACCAAGGCTGGTCCTCAATTAATCCCATTTCTCCAACGACTACGCATTACTCGACCACATCGATAACGACTTTCTTGCCTACTTCATTAGTTTTGGAGATCTCAATTTCCCCGGAATCAATAATAAAAGCGGAGTCGCTAAAACTCCTCTCTTTG
>CAWVUN010000258.1:0-3730 GCA_963932495.1 uncultured bacterium | reverse complement strand
TTTTCTTTCATTTTTAAAAAGTCCGCAGGTCGATGGTAACAATTAACTAATTAAGTAAAAACCATCGATTAAAAAAAGAATAGATTACTAATCTATATTGATGGAATATAATATATTCTCTTACACACCTTCATTCACACTTTTGTTTTGTGCTTTTCATCTCTCCAGACTCGTGAAAAGTGTGTATCAAAAACCTGTTTGAACATTTAAATCATCATCTTTATTTAAAAAAGTCTTGATTATTCTTGTTTTCGCATCCTAATAATAATAGAAATATTAATATTAGAAGTTTTTCATTTATCAATGCTCTCCCACTTAAAAAATTTCAATTAGACCTTCCTTTTTCATAATCAACCCTATCCAACCATGTATTAAATTTTTTTTTAAATGGGTTTAGCAAAAAAAAGACTGACTTATAAATCTGTTTCCACCATATCCGCTTAGGGTTCAATATTTGCTCGTTAATTAAATCGATGTCTTTAAGTTGTTTAGTTGCGATAATTCCTGATAGCCATTCGGCAATCTCTGTCTCTTTTCTGTTATATATTTTATTTATAAACTCTTGATCCGATAAACCCAGAAAATTAAGCATTATTTTATCCATACGTCATGGTGAAATACATTCACCTAATAATTTATTTCTTAAGGCATTTGCTTTATCTATCATTCTCGGTATGTGAACTAACCTATTAAGTTTTTCTCTGGGGCTACGTGGATAGTTTTCTATTAGGTTCATTTTCTACAGGTCTTTAGGGAAATAAAAAAAGCTCATCTAGAGGAGCTAAATGAGCTTTATATAGACAGTCGATTACTCAACCCAAAGTTTCTCCTCCCTGCCCAATAGATGATTTCTTATTTTTCTTTCGCTGTGTCGCCCCCATCTGTTTTTTCTTGAGTTACCTCCTCTTTTTTTTCTTTTTCCGCATCCTTACTTTTACGATAACTAGAATAGTCGCAAGATACTATTATTGTAAAAAATATCAAAAGGCATAAAACAGTAAATTTTTTCATGGTTCAGACTCCTTTAGGGATATGAATAAAAAGAACTATATTTATTTCTAACTCCCCCCAATTTTTTATCTTGGTTGCCATCAAGACATATAATATCTAGTTATACATTATTCGTTTTTTAAGTAAAGGCTGCTTACTGTAGAATATTTTAAATGATAAAAATAGATCATTAATGCCACTACCCTTTTTATCCATCTAGTATAGTTAAGATATTTCTTTTCAAAAAAGATTGGCTTAAGTATATTTCTTGTGGAGAGAAAAGATTTGCTTGGCACTTTGCTAAATAAATAGAAGCAACCATGCGTAACTCAAAAATAATTACAGATAGCTACAAGTGAGAACTATTAGAGATATTGAAAAAGCAAAACTAAAACGTTCTAATATATGAACTAATATTAGAATTTTGTTAACGTTGTTGTAGTAAAAATATAATTAAAGTCCATGTGAATTATTGATGTGCCGAATGTGGACTTTATGTTAGTGAATGCTGTCAGGGTGAAACTTTTAATGAATCTGATGGAAGAGAACCTAAAGAAAATATCAGATGATCGAGAGAAGATCACAAAGAAGTTAGATAAGCATATTGCGGTCTTTGCAATTCAGAATAAATACTTAATTCAAATGCTTCAAAGGCATGATCGCATTCTTTATGGAGACAATGGAAACTCTGCTGGATTTAATGTGAGAGGAGATAGGATTGATACTTCAGCTAAATTTTTATCTATAATTAGTTGGTCGGGATTGATGGCAGTGTTAGATGCTTTTGCTACTTTTTTTAGTTGGAATATTTCAATGGCGAGAGTGAACTATTTTTTAAAGTTTGCTTGATTATTTTATTTCCTCAACACCATCAACAAAGTTTCCTTCAAAAATTAATTTTCCATTATAATCCCACTCTTTTCTAACTCCGTTTTTATGCCAACCAGTTGATAGTCCCTCTTGTTTTCCATTCTTGAAATGACCTTCACTTTTCAACTTCCCATTATCGTAATATTCCCTTCCAATGGTATAGCCTACCTCACCCAATAATAATTCCTGTGGACCCATGTTTTGGGGAGTGCCAGAACCTTAGATTGGATTCTGCTATCTATTCCTACCCAAGTTTTTTGAAATTTCTCATTCTGATAGTAAAATAATCTATCTTAAAAATATAGTTTGATCAAAATATCGATTTAATTCAACTACTTCATTAAACCTTTATGATGGTCATAGAATTCTGTTTGTCATTTGGGTTAATCATATGCGAGAGTTAATTAAACAAATTAAAGATTTTTGCTGTGACAATAAAGGTAAGACTGATATCGACTTCTCACAAATCAGAAACCCAAAATCTTCTCACAAAGCGTATGCTCCTAAAAAGAGCATTAATAATTTTAAAGGGAAAATAGAGTCGCGTTATAATCTATTAAAGAAAAATAATTGATTTAAATTGTTGAGTCGCCAGGTATTGAACCTAGGACCCCCTGCTACCAAAGCTGGTCCGATGCAGATTTCTTTAAATTCTCATCTTGTTGAAATATTCCAGGGAAAATCTAAACCAAATGCGACAATTCCAATTCTAAATAGGGAGAAAACCATCATAAAACTCATCAAATCTTTTATTGTCGCAACGACTATAGGTCTTATTACTACTCTTGCCATCTTACCGGTATGGGCAAAGCCTCCGACTGATATTCTTGTTATCGCCAATCGTATCGACGATATTACTACGCTTGATCCGGCGGAGACTTTCGAATTTTCTGGAGGCGATCTCAGCAACAATATTTATGGACGCCTTGTTAATTTTGATCACATGAATCTGAAGGCCGGCTATAAAGGCGACTTGGCTGTAAATTGGACGGTATCCGGGGATGGACGAACGATTGTTTTTAAAATGCGCTCCGGGGTTAAGTTTCACTCGGGCAACCTTGTGACGGCCCACGATGCGGAATACAGTTTGCGTCGCGCGGTATTATTGAACAAAACGCCCAGCTTCATCCTCACCCAGTTCGGTTTCAACGCGGACAATGTAAAAGAGCGAATTAAAGCGACTGAAAATGGGACTTTGTCTATCACAACAGATAAGAAATACGCAGTATCCTTTATATTGAACTGCCTGACAGCCAATATTGGCGGCATTGTCGATAGCAAGGTTGTCAAAGCTCACGCGGACAAAAACGATATGGGTAATGCCTGGTTGAAAACTCATACCGCCGGGTCGGGAGCCTACCGGTTGGTTAAATGGAAACCCAACCAGTCTTATACATTACAATCCAATCCCGACTTCTACCTTGGAGCCCCCAAAATGAAACGCGTGATCGTGCGTCATATTCAGGAAAGTTCCACCCAAAGATTATTACTTGAAAAGGGGGACATTGATGTCGCCCGGAACTTGAGCCCGGTGGATGTGGCGGGAGCTTCTAAAATTAAGGACATAGCCATCGACACCGAATTGCGTGGCAGGTTGGTATACTTCGTCATGAACCAGAAAAACCCAACGCTTTCCAAACCCAAGGTCCGCGAAGCTTTGAAATACCTTGCGGATTACAAAGGGATGGCAAATTCATTCCTTAAAGGCCAATACGCAGTTCATCAAGCTTTTTTACCGCGTACCTACCTCGGAGCTATCGACGATAAACCCTATTTCCTTAACGTGACAAAAGCCAAAAACCTGTTGGCCGAGGCTGGCCATGCCGATGGGTTTGAGATTGAGATTGCGATTGGTCAGTCGAGGACCGAC
>CAWVUN010000257.1:0-3736 GCA_963932495.1 uncultured bacterium | reverse complement strand
CACATCCATCTACACCTACTCGGAGGTAGGCCAATGGAATGGCCCCCAGGCTAAAAGAGTAATTTTATATCAAAAACTTTTAAAAACTGAAGGTAACTCGTGTAGACGCTTAATCTCTTTTTTAGATTCTTTGAGAATTTGAATAGAAGATTTCATTATCAATAATCCAATCACGCCTCCAATAATTAAATCAGGCCAAGGAGAACTTGTTAAGGCAACGCCAGCTCCGGCAATTAACACTCCTATATTGGCCAAGACATCGTTACGAGTACAGATCCACATAGATTTCATGTTGATATTTTTATCTCTAAAACCCATTAGCACAGCCGCACAAATAAGATTGGCAAGCAAAGCTAAAACACCCACAAAGCCAATAATTTCCGCTTCAGGTATTTTAGGATCGTAAAACTGATAAACAATTGAAACCAGAGCTACCAAAGTAAAAAATGACATAAAAATGCCTTTAACAAAAGCCGCTCTTGCTCCAAAAATTGGCGTTTTCCCTATAGCTAAAATCGTAATCAAATAAAAACCAGAATCGCCTAACATGTCGACAGAATCCCCTAATAAGGCACGAGACTCAGCAATCCAGCCATAGACCTGCTCTACAAAAAACATGAACAGGTTAATTCCAAAAGCAAACCAAAGAACCAACTTGGGGTCTTTACTTACATCATTTATCTTATTATGTTCACACGCTAAACCGCTCATCAGTTCAAAGCTTTAGAAAAAGTTTTCGCAACCGCCAATAAATTCTCTATATAATTTTCAGCAACAGGGTCAACCGCTTCTACTCTAGCTCCAAGTGCTCCTGCAATTTTTTGAGCGGCAGTTTTGCTAAATTGTTTTTGAACAAAAACAACTTTTACCTCTAGTTCTCTTCCTAGTTTCATAATTTTCCCTAGAGTACGCGACCCAGGTTCTTTTCCTTCGATTTCAACCGCAATTTGATTCAACCCATAGGCTTTCGCAAAATATCCCCAAGAAGGATGAAATACTAAAAACTGTCTTTTTCTCACAGGTTTCAAAGTTTCCCGAATTTCCAAATCTAACTTATTTAAATCTTTTTCAAATTGTAAATAATTTTGCTCAAACTCGTTTTTCCGGGTGGGAATCAAATCAGCCAATGCCAATTCAATATTTTTAGCGATCACTTTTACTAACGCCGGATCCGTCCATATATGCGGGTCTTTTCTTCCATGTTCTCTATGTAAATGAATATTTGTAGAATTTTCCAAATGAGAGGACTCATACATTTTAGCCATATTGAGTAAAGGAATGTCTGTATGAGTATCGACAATAGCTAAATTCTTATTAGAGGAAGCAATCTTGTTTATCCATATTGATTCAAACGGAACTCCAATACGAAAAAAAACGGGAGACTTGGATAAACGCACCATTTGCTTAGGGTTGGGATTGTACGTCGCTGGATTCTGACCTTTTCCCACTAACGCTTCAGCAATTACCCAAGGGCCGCCTATGCGCTCTACAAAATATTTTTGAGGAAGAATGCTAACAAAAACTCGAATCGGCTCAGCCGCAACCTCTAGGGCAAGAATAAAAACTAAACTAAAAATCAGAAAAAAAATAACCTTAGCAAATTTCAAACTTATATTCCTTTTTGAAACATTAAGTTTCTTAAACAGAATGGAACTTTGTAGATAAATCAATCAATATCGTCAAAGACGCCTGTAGCTAGGCTCTTCCGTGCCGTTCTCGCCTCTTGCTCAGCACGCGCGATTCCATCATCGTAATCATTGTGGTCGACAAAACTTAAAACCGATTCCATCTTAGGATTGCGTTTTAAATATAACTTGGACATATTTTGAACCAAACGTCGGTACTTCGGATGTCCGCTTCTTTGAGTTCGTAATTCGGCTAAATGCCCCAGTTCTCTCAAGTTCATCCCCATATTCCAACGAATATAGTGATTAAACAAAGGCGCATACTGGGCTTCTTTTAACATTCCCGCTCGAATGAAATCTTGATAAAGACTTTCCGAACGCTCGTAACACTCCAAAGCTAATTCATTTCTCCCTATTTCGGTAATTTCCCCAGGAATCGAATAACCAAGCGAAATCCCAATACTCTGCCGTTGCTGAGTGAGCATTCGGTGTCTCTGTAAATCGCGATACTCAGCAAACCCCGCAACTAAATCAAACTGGATAGGGTATCCATATTCCAAACCACGTCCCGGGCGGTCGCGTTTGGTTTTACGGTCGCCAATGTATGCATTAAAAATTTCCTCTTGTTTATCTTCAGGAAGAGACTTAACAACTCTTCTAATCTGCTCAGTAGAATGCTTCGTATAAGGAAAAAGAATAGAAGCCAACATATTGACATATAAATCTTCAGGCTTATCTTCCAACAAAACCGCTTCAGAAACCGCATCGATTGCTATGCCATGAAAAAGAGAATTCGCTAACGCTTGCATTTTCTCGTTCGTTTCTACCTGGTAATCGTTACGCGCCGCCCTTTTAATAAAAGTAGGAATTTGGCTATTAAGAGCCTCTTGAATATTACCCGCAAGCGTGTCGGCTTCGTGTAAGCCTTGGGATAACAATTTGGAAATCAAATTGGAATAAAATCGCCCATTTCCTACTAGCCCTAGATTTGCTTTTGTTGAAGCAGGCAGAACACATCGAATAACATCGCAAGCCGCGCTACGAATCGTGAAGTTATAGGCAATTCGATGCGCTTTGCGTTCGTTGTCGTCGATCAATTCGCTTTGATTTAGTGTTAGAGTTCCTTCCTGCCTTTCAACTTCAATTTTAAAGTTTTCTTGAGGTAACCGTTTCTGGAACAACGCTTTCATCGGATCTACCATTGACGCGTAAGCGTCAAAAATAAAATCCATTGTCTTTATATAAGCTTCTCCCAAGTTCGATTCAATGATATTGGCCGGACGAACATAACGCCACTCGCCATTTTTTGGAACATCGTACAAAACATAACGAGTCGACTCTTCAATGGGAGATCCTCCAATACGACAATCCTCAATGATTTTAGTCATGAGATTCGAAACCTCTTCAATGCATAGCGGGGCGACAGCCAATTCCGCTACCGATTCATCGCCATATTTATTGACAACGCGATCGATCATTTCACTACCCTTAACCTCGTTAGCTTGGCCTTTTTCGTCAAGAAATTCTCTAACGATGGTTTCTTTGAAACCAGTTGGCGCCCTGCTATAGCGAGCCAAAGCGGCACCAATCACTTCTGGGTTTAAGTTTTTGATAGAAAAAACTGTTGCCTCGGTATCCGTCAAATAAGGCTTCAGTATTTCTTTTTCCCGATCGGTTAAATCGTCAGTCCGTCTCGGTTTCATATTGAGAATCCTTAGCGCAACGGAATCCGGTATCATTAAACCGGACTTCCGGCAAACTCCATCGGCGAAAGGCACCGTGAAGTGTGTCTGGGTTGTTGATCCAAGAACCTCCGCGAACGATTTTATACTTTCCATCCGGAGATCCTTGCGGGTTGCTCAAGGGAGAACTTCTGTAATAATCCAATTGATACCAATCTGAGACCCACTCCCACGCGTTACCTGCCATATCGTGAACTCCGTATATGGAAACGCCTTTAGGATGAGAACCGACTGAACCGAGAGTGTTAATTCCTTGCCATTTTTTTTTATAAACTGCGCGACTTCTCGAAACCGGTTCATTTCCCCATGGGTAAAGTCTTCCCGAAGGACCTCGAGCGGCTTTCTCCCATTCGGCTTCTGTCGGAAGAC
>CAWVUN010000256.1:0-3753 GCA_963932495.1 uncultured bacterium | reverse complement strand
AATTCGTTTTTCAAGTTTAATATTTTATTTTCTGCGCGCAAATCGGTTTAAACCTTGAACCATGTGGACGTGATCTCGATCAAAAGCAAAGTCTTCCGTCTGAGGAGCTCCTGCTTCAGCTAATGCAGTCCGTATCGTCTTCCAGTCGAATTTATCTCCTGGGTCAGACTTCGTCGTCTTCAACCACTCATGAGTGCATACACGAATATACCCATACCGTTTTCCTAGTGAATTTAAAAGAATTTTAAGTGCTTCATATTGAGCTTCGGTAAAACCGTAAAAAACAGAATCTTCCCTGACATAGTCTTCTAATCGGGTAGAGTTTCTTGGGATAGAACGATCCTCGCTTCTCACAAACTCTTCAAATTTTTGAGCCCACCTCTTATCAATTTTTTTCTTTTCTCTTTTATAAAACTTGATTATCTCTTTTCTAAATTGATCAGCATGGCCCACTAGTTCTATCCCTATCGTCCGGGCATTGCCTCTGCCTTTCATTTGAGGGTATCGGTCTGGCCTTCCCCCATGCGCTACTTTCATTCGCGCTGTCGCCAACTCGCAAATTTTACCGCCTCGCCCAATAATATAATGAGCCCCGACATGGAATTTATTAAAAATCTCTACACACTTTTCCCAATCATACATCGCTGGAATATTTTTTACTTGCTCTTCTCGGGACTCGTAAAGTGCTGCATCTGTACAATACGCCTTTGCAGAAACGCAATGCAGGACAATAGTTTCGAGACGTTGATCGATTAATTTTGTATCTTGGGATCGATCTTTATTTTTAACTGTGACGAATGAACTTTTATCCGCAAAACTCAAACCGGGGTATCTTTTCTTTAGACCGCCAGTTAACTTTTCATCAATCGTCTGGCTCAAAGAACCCCAACCAGCATCAATTTCTTCCGAAGCCTCGGCATGCTTATCGTTCACTACCGTCTCTACTTTTAGCTTAATTTTATCTAGCTTGCCACTACCAGAGTTTTTAGCCATTTCTCCAAATCGAAAGGTAGGTAGAAAAAAATTGATCGAACTCCCGCCTTGCACTTTGATTCCTAAATCTTTTCCACTTTTAACTTTCAGCCTACATTGAAATCCAAACAAAGGATTGATATCCCAATTAGGTTCTTGAGTTAACGGAGACCCAACCGTTTCATTCGAATTCGTGCGGTTACCTTCGCCTAACTTGAATATAAAACCGAACCCTTTTTTTCTAACGGAACCCTCCAGCTCAAAAATTTCATAGGGTGACTCCAAACCAACAATCGAAAGCACAAATTTAATTTTGATACTTACTCCAGAGAACTTAACTTTATTAAAAGAACGGCACACCTCAAGTATCAACGGCTTCTCTTTGAGATCAATAAAATCTCCTACATTGCCAATTTTAAAAAATTTTTCTCTTTTGATCAAACTCAAATCCTCTTTTAACAATACAGGTTAAAATGGTTCAGTTCTCGATCGTTCTTTTCTTATAGATCCAGGACCAACACCAAATATTTGTTTAAAAGCCCGTGAAAAAACTGCTTCAGAGCTATATCCTACCTGCTCGCATATCTGCACTAAAGGCAATTGTGTATTGATTATCAAATCTTTGCCTTTAATGTGATGTATTAAATCGGCGGCATACCTACCAATTCTCTAAATTTATTTATAAAAGATATACGAGACATTTCAGAGATTTTGGCAAGCTCTTCAAGATTCCATTCTTGCCTCATCTCGTTATGAATATTTTTCAAAGCAACGCCAATATTTTCGTCATTAAGCGCGACAAGAAACCCGCCCTTATTTTTATTTTTTATCGCATATTCGCGAATGATTTGACTAAATATAATTTCGGCACGTTTGTTAGTGATGGTCTCAAATCCCGGCAGGCACTAATGAATTTCATGGCTAATTTGGCTCAGTATAAACTCTAAACTTTTACTCCATTCGAGTTCTTCTTTTTTAAGCAAAATCAGCTTGGGCAAATTATTAAGAAAAGGGTATTTAAAGTTCCAATCATATTCGAAATGACCGCACACCAAAGTAACGTTTTCGGAACCTTCACTAAAAATCGCTTCGCCATTCATATGGGCGTTATAAAATTCCATTCCGTTTTTCTTAGGACCTCCTCGAGAATGAACCAAAGCATGAGGGCTTCCAACGGGAAAAAATATTAAATCTCCTGCGTTAAGTTCTAAACTTTTGCCATGTTCAAGCTCTACCAAGAAGTTTCCTCTAACAACCACATGAAATTGACCAAATGGGCTTTTACCCATTTCCATTCCCCACTCACCTCACCGTGGAAAGGCTTTTCAAAATACAAAGCACTTTTTAACTTAATGCAATTGCAAATATCGTTTAGAACGTCCATATCTTTTTACATTTAAGTTGTACGTTTAATCAAATAATTTGTATTTTAGATCCTAGCAACACCAATGACTTTAACAGATAATTTTAAAAGTCGGCAACTTACAAAAACAGGAGGGAAAAGTGGTTTTTTTAAATTAAAAAAATTTTCGCGGGGCTATTTCTATTCGGGGTAGTATTTTTACCTACAACTCCTTTTGCAGACTTGATTAGAGCAAATCAAACAGGAGTGGCCATCAATGGATACTATTTAGTCTCTTATTTTATGACACACTCGTATTCGAGATTCCGATAAATATTCCATTAAAATCGAAGAAACAACATTATATTTTTCTAGTGCTGAGAATAGGCAATTGTTAAAAAAAATCAGAAAATATCTGCCAAAATATGGCGGCTATTGCGCATTTGGAGTCGCTAAAAAACAAAGCTAAAGTACCTTCAGATCCAAAAAATTTCAAAATTTATAATGGGCAACTACTTCTCTTTTCTAACGATTTTTATCAAGGACAAGTCGTAAACACAACCGTTCCTTGGAATCAAAATGAAAAAGTTTGGTTCGAAACTGCAGAAAATAATTAGACCCAGTTAAAAGATTAAAAGAGTTTACATTAAAAAAAACCTTCCATTTTCAGTCAAGTATTTGGATAAATAAAGGGAAGGCGATCTCGATTATTTATTATCTGATTATTATTTCCTCAAATAGTTAAGCATGAGAATGGGTGTATACCCAGCAATTAACTAGTTTCTTATATATTTTTTGCATCGCTTCAAAAACGCCTGCTAACCAATTTTTTCCTTCCATTCGCATAACAGCATTTTGACAAAAAAGAGGATGAATCGTCAATGGCTTGAGTTGCCCTAACTCATACTTATTATCGAGATGAACTTCAAAGAAGCAAGCGTCTCAAAGAAAGCTATTCCCACTCTCTAATCTAGCTCCTTGTTGACTCGTTTTTTTTTATTTTTCGCATTCGCCGTAATATCTTATATTCTTCCTCTTTTGATTTTTTTCACTTCTTATTTAATCAATAAGATTGGCGCGCAAATCTGTCAAGATATTCGCGATATTTTACGGAATGGAGCTACTAAAGACTCGTTTTACAATAACTTTAATATTTTTTTTATATCTCGTTTTTGTTTAGGAAGAGTGCGCATCCAATTGGTTACTCGAGGACTAGGATGGTATAAAGGAAAGAGGATAAAAGATTCGGTAATTTGGGGCTTTGCAACCGTTTCGGATAATTTATGTCGGGTACCTAATATCGAATTAAGAGCATCCAAAGCTGTGCCGCCAAGCGTTGCTATAACTTTCGGCTTGACTAAGTCGATAACTCCTTTCAAAAAATAGGAACAGTTCGAAATTTCTTTCCGGGTCGGCTTGTCGTTATTTCCATCCTTAAG
>CAWVUN010000255.1:0-3765 GCA_963932495.1 uncultured bacterium | reverse complement strand
CCCATTTTAAGAATGACGAATCTTGTAGTCCCAGGTAAATGAAGACGGCTGTTTTTCCTTTAAAGTCGATTGAAAGTTGATGGGTTAAGCGGTCGCGAATATCATTACCTCTTAATCCGATAAACCCAGATTCTTTTTTCTCTTGAGTTACCTCGTTAACGATATGGCATTGCGGCAGTATTTGTAATGTAGCTTTAGAATATTGGTTTTTCAATATTTTGATTAATTCGAGGTTTTTATGAGCCTGGGATAATTCGGAATAAATATCGTGCCAGGTAAAGTTTGCAATGAGTAGAGAAGGGATGCCCACTTTGTCAGCTGCCTCCAGTGGATAGGGGGCGACGTCTGTAATTATTAGATCTATTGTATTATTTTTTAACCATTTTATTTCAGCACTTAAGGCTGCCGAACCATTTTCTTGGAATTTTCGTAAGTTATGGAATGTGGCTTCTTCGTCTAATTCGGAAAAGTTCTTTTGAGAGCATCCAGAATCGGTTTTTTGGGGAATAATTTGGGCGGATTTACCTAAATATTCGAAAAAAAATGTGGGTGGTATTTCGGTTTTTACAAAAATCTCAGCTTTATGGACAAGTGTTTCTAAAACCGCTAAAGAGCGAGCGGCATGTCCATATCCATGAGAACTGATGTAATAGGCGATTCGCTTGATAGGTCGGGTCCGAATCGAAAGAGTGGGTTGTGATTGTTTGCCGAGGTTAGATTTTCAGGCGCTTTATATCAAAGCGCCTTGAATCCAACAAGAAGTTTTTCCCCTCTTGGCTTTTTTTAGCGATGAAGCGTCTTCTAACTCTTGGGGCTAAATTGAAAGGTGCAAGAACTGCCCCATTTTGGGAATAAATTGGTAAGTTTCAAATTAACGTAATCACTTCGTTTTTCTGCCGCGATTTGATCGAAAGCGCAAGCTGTCAACATGAAGTCGGTTCTACCGAAGCGTATAAGGAATTGGCAAAAATAACATTTTTGCATTTTTACAGTCCATTCTTTATCGCTGGTTTTCAACGTATCGGGGAGGAAATAATCCCACTCGTAAAACTTATCAAATCTTTCCGCTTCTGTTTCGACGAACTTCTTAAATGGATTATCCGAAGCTTTTTCTAATTTGATTGCTTTGTCCATTTCTGGGGACGTCCATTTTGTAAGCGCATCGAGGATTTCAGATCTGGCTTGATCCATTTTGATATTGACGGCTTCCAATTGCAAATGTGCCGTATAAATGAATAGAGCTATGATAAAAAGGCGTTGCTCGGTAGCATCTAGATTATCTGCCTCTTCATGATCCCAAATCAGGCTAAATTGTTCTATGATTTTATCGGGAACCGATGGATTCTCGGTTTTAAGGCATTTGACTAGAGGTTCTACATGTTTTCCCGATTTGCTGGGAGTTTTATTTTCTTCCATTTTAAACCCTTGAAACTGAATGATTGAGAAATCTTCTAATAGCTCGATTAGCTGGTTGGAAAACCAAGTTTGAGCGGTTATCGCAAAGCCAATTTGATCTTTTAGAAGTCCTCTTGGCATTTGTTGTTTAATAGCGATTACAATAGCAAAACTTTAGCAAAAATACCATAATTCAAGTTTTTTAGATGAGAAAATAAGATTTTTATGGAATTTAGGTCCGTAATGATATTTTTTGATGTTTGTTGGACAGAGCATATTTTTTCTTTTTTATGTGGGGTATTGTGTGCATAATTTGCCAATCTAACAAAGTTTATGTTTTCACGGTATATAAATAAATGAAACTGAGTCGAAACTTTGTTTTTTTGTTTCGGAATTTTACAAATGTATAGAGCATCAAATTAAAGATGGATTCAAGTGATTTTGATTTAGTGGTTATAGGTGCTGGTGTTATTGGCTTGAGCGTCGCATTTCGGGTTAAACAGTTGAAGCCGAAAATTAAAGTTGCAGTGGTTGGAGATTCTGTCAATTCGTTGATGGCCTCTCGAGCGGCGGCAGGGATGTTGGCTCCATATGGAGAGAGCGAATCTAACGATTGTTTTTTTAGATTTTGCAGGGAATCCCTCGATAAATACCCAAAATTTGTAGAAGAGTTGGTGAGCGTCAGCGGCGTACCCGTTTATCTTTCAATGTCAGGTTCGATAATGCCAAAACTTCTGGTAGGAGATCGTTGGGAAAGTCGTTTGAAGTTTTTGGAAGCTGTGGGGGCTCCATTTGAGGTGTGGCCCGTCGATCGCGTTCGGGAAAAAATTCCTTATTTGTCGGATGAGTGTGGAGAAGTCATTTGGGTAGGGCAGGGTCAAATTAATAACCGCCAACTACATGATGCTTTGATGAAAGGAGTTGAAAAACTTGGAGTTCAGTTGATCGATCAACGCGTAACGGGTTTTATAAAGAGTTCCGAATCCATAGATTATGCGGTCACGGATTCTGGAAAGATCAAAAGCCACGAATATGTTCTAGCTAGCGGGAGTTGGTCGGGACCTTTAGCAAATATTTTGGGAGTGGAGCTTCCTATTAAGCCAATTAAGGGCCAAATGTGCCGAGTTCAAGTAGACGACGACCGGCTGGATTATACAGTAGGAGGTTATCTCACTTATATCGCTCCGTGGCGAGAAGGTAACGGTTTTGTTTTAGGATCCACTATGGAAGACCGAGGTTACGATCCAGCAGTAGAAAAAGAAGCGATTCAAGGGTTGATCGAGCAGGCCGCACGAGTGTTACCGTGTCTGCGCAACGCTCCTTTGATTGAAAGTTGGACAGGAATGAGACCGGCAGCTGAAGACGGTATGCCCGTCATGGGTAAAAGCGCACAGTTTGATAACTTATATTATTCTACCGGACATTTTCGAAACGGTATATTACAGACACCTAATCAATCCGACTATATGGCGGGTCAAATTTTGAACGACACAGCGGATGAGATCAGAGAGTTTTCCCCATCCCGATATAATTTATAAGCCGTCGCTAACAATTAGAGTTAAAATAAAAGATGAACGATAAAAAAATCAACAAGGATATAATCCGCGATCTCAATCTGATTTGGCATCCTGCGACACAGATGAAAGATCATGAAACAGATCCTCCATTATTGATTGATCGAGGCGAAGGTGTTTATCTAATCGATCGCGATGGAAAACGATATATAGACTGTATTTCCTCTTGGTGGGTGAACATTTTTGGACACAATCACCCCAGACTTAATGCGGCGGTAATCAAGCAATTACAAGAAATCGCCCATGTGATGTTTGCGGGAGTCACCCATCAACCGGCGATCGATCTTGCTGAAAAACTAGTTCGAAACACACCAGGAAACTTGAGTCGAATTTTCTTTTCTGATAACGGCTCTACTTCTGTAGAGATTGCTCTAAAAATGAGCGTACAGTATTGGCTAGAAGTTGGTAAGCCGGAAAGAAACAGGTTTGTTTATCTGAAAGGTGCGTATCACGGAGAAACCTTGGGAGCACTTTCGGTTTGCGGTATCGAACTGTTTCGTCAGAAGTTTAAAAATATCATCATAGAGAATATAGAAGCTCCCGGTCCCGATTGCGATCGGTGTCCCTACGGTTTGGCACCTGAAACCTGTTCTGCCGAATGTTTTGAGCCCATGGAGCAGATTTTAAACGAAAACGCAAATACAGCGGCGGGGGGGATAGTCGAACCTTTAATTCAGGGCGCAGCAGGGATGAAAATTTATCCTCCAATATATCTAAAACGGTTAACCGAACTGTGTAAAAAACTAGATATACACACGATTTTTGACGAAGTTGCGGTTGGGTTTGGGAGGACGGG